>JAGTUY010000202.1 GCA_018224455.1 Desulfosarcina sp. | reverse complement strand
TTCTGAAACAGGTGCCCGCTTCGTCGGTGCCGGCGATTGAAACTGACCGCATGACCGGTCCCGGTCTGTTCCAGGATCGTTCCCAATCGATCAATGAAGGATTTGCGGTCCTGGTCGTCATCGAAAATTTTTCGGCGTTCGATTCCGCGGGCAATGATGTGATGTCAAGCGCCGGGACAGTTTATGCGTGATTTACGAGGCATGCAGGGTTCAGCATCAGGTCGATCTGTAGCCGTCACGTTTATAAGTTAAGGGCCCTTTACTTCCCGGCCTTTTTCTCTTTCTTGGCTTTTTTAATTTCGGGTTCAGGGGCACGCCGTTTTTTGGGTTGACTCCCTTTGTTGAGCGCTTGTTTTTCAAGCTTGATTTCGGCCATGCGGGCAATCTGTGACTCCAGCTCGGCGAGACCTTTCAGCTGCTGCGTTGCCTGACGGATCTTTCCCTTGATATGCCTGAACCGGGAATCCCGTTTTATCTGCGTCTCGGTCATTCCCATTGATTTCAGCGTTTCTTCGTGCACCGCCAGCTGATTTTCGGCCGCTGCCTTGTGCTGCTCCACGTATGGTTTCCTTCTCAGCATTGTTCGTTTTCCTTTATGTGTGGGTTTGCGTGTCAGCCTTTCCAACCGATTGGCATGACATATAAATTCATGAAATCAAAATCACCATTTACAGGATGTCGAGAAACTATTACGCTTGGATATACCGCGTTAAAATTCGGCTCAACGTACTCATTGATCACCCATCACCGCCGCTTTTATGCCGAGTTTTGCCTGCGCTCACGACGTTTTTCAACACGCTTTTAAGGTTTCACCGGACGCCGACTACTATAAGCTTTAACATAACGGCAAGCAAGGCGCATTCTCGTCAGTGCCGCCAGCAAAGGTGCCAGGATGAGTTGGATTAAAAAATTTCTGCTGTTCGAAGAACCCACCTGCCCATGGTGGATGGCCTACGCGTGGGACCATCGTCTGCGCAGGTGGGTTCACGATACTGACATCATCTTGAAACCCTACCTGACCGAAGGCGATCGGGTAGCGGAAGTCGGCTGTGGAATGGGATACTTTTCGATCACCATGGCTGACTATGTGGGCGCTTCGGGGAAGATATTCGCCGTGGACCTGCAACAACAGATGCTCGATGGGTTGAACAGATGCGCACGAAATCACAATGCCGGATATATGGCCAAGCAGGGCCTGGAATAGCTTTTTACGAGGTCATCAATGTTGAAGTGAATAGGTCCTACGGTTGGAACGCCCGCCACGATATTTTTTTGGCAGACTTTTCCCTTAATCTGTTGTATAGATTGCCTCTGACCACGTTGCAGGCCAGTAGCTCGAATTGGTAGAGCACCGGACTCCAAATCCGGGTGTTGGGGGTTCGAATCCCTCCTGGCCTGCCATTTTTTTATTCATAGACCGACAACTCCATTAGGATTAAAGACACCCTCAAGGATTTCTGCTACCGCCAACGCTATCCCCGTGCCGGTCTGCTGCTGGTAAAACCCTTCTCCCGGGTGTTCGTTCGTTTCACCCCGCCCGTCCATGTTCCCCGCCGGCTGGATCCCGAGGCCTTCGAAGCCCTGCTTCAGGATGTTGAAAAACAAATTAAAGAACTCACCATCCAGACCGATAACTGGTGGAGAAGCCCGGAAACGATCGGGCGCTATTTTCCCTGATCGCCCCCTTGCGCCGGACCCGCAACCCAGAGGATTCCGATGTCGGAACCCATGTTCAAAATTGTCGCCGCCGACCCGGTGGACACGCCGCCGGATCGAGTCTACCTGGAGCATTACCAGCTCAGCGAAGCGCCCTTCGCCATCACCCCGGACCCGGAGTTCCTCTTCTCGGCCAGTTGCCACCAGCAGGTGCTCGACAAGATCGGCTACGCCATCGACGGGCGCATGGGCTTCGTCCTGCTCACCGGTGAGGTGGGCACCGGCAAGACCACCTTGTGCCGGGCGCTGCTCGACCGGCTGAGCCTCGACGCCGAAACCGTCTACGTGATCAATCCGTCGCTTTCCGGCCATGAACTGCTGGCCAGCATCCTCGAGGACCTGGGCACGCCCCCGCCGCCGCAGGCCACCAAAAAAGCGCTCATTGACCAGCTCAACCAGCGCCTGCTGGCCGACAGCACGAATCGTCCCTTCGTCGTGATCATCGACGATGCCCAGACCATGACACCCGAGACCCTGGAAGACTTGCGCCTGCTGTCCAACCTGGAGTCGGACAAGCGCAAACTCATCCAGGTGGTCCTGTCCGGCCAGCCGGAACTGCTGGACATGCTGGCCAACGATCGGCTGCGGCAGTTGAAGCAGCGTATCGCCGTGCATTGCCGCCTCAACCCGCTGACCGTGCAGGAGACCGGCGCGTATATCTCCCGGCGGCTCTTCGTGGCCGGCAACACGGGTCAGGTGTGTTTTTCCCATGCCGCCACGCAATTAATCCACAAACGGTCCGGCGGCATCCCGCGGCTGATCAACAAGATCTGCGATTTCACCCTCACCGCCGGCTACGTCAAGGATGCACCGATCCTCGGTCCCGCCCATGTGAACCGGGCCCTGGCCGAGCTGCCGGACCCGGATATTCGCGGGGCCCGTAACGGCGGCCCCATTCTGCGCTACGGGTTGCCGGCAGCCGCCATGCTGCTGGTGCTCTTTGCCGCCGTGGTTTGGGCCCTTCGCCCCGACGACCGGACCCCGGCTACACTAACCCAGCTCCTCCCTGCGGCAAACGAGGAGACCACGGGGCTGGCGCGGGGATCACAGCCGCCTGATTCCAGCGGGGTTTACCCTGCCCCCTCGCCCATCGAACCGACAGCCGGTGAGGCGGCAGCGGGCGAAATAAGCGCGGTTTCCAGCTGCATGATGGGCGGCGCCAGTCCGCCTGATCCAGTTGAAAAAAAACGGGTCTTGCCGCAACCGCCCTCACCCGCCGCCTATGCAC
>JAGTUY010000201.1 GCA_018224455.1 Desulfosarcina sp. | reverse complement strand
TCGTCGGGGCGTAGCGCAGACTGGTAGCGCACTTGAATGGGGTTCAAGGGGTCGGAGGTTCAAATCCTCTCGCCCCGACCAGAATCAAAGCAATCAAGCCACTCAGCATCACTGGGTGGCTTTTTTTTAGTGCTCATTGTAACCCACTTTATGCAAAAGCTGAAGGCCGGATTAGTCATTCATAACCCCTGGCGAGAAAAGCGACCGTATCATTTTCCGTGGAATAGCGACTCTCGCTTTTCCATGAACGCGGTGACGGCTTCCATCAAATCCTCGGAAGGCAGGGCCGCGGCATTCTTCTGGGCCACGTAGGCCAGCCCGGCGTAGACACCGTTGTCCCGGCTGTAGTTAATCACCTCCTTGACGCCTTGAACGGTGAGCGGTGCCATACCGGCAATCTCTTTGGCTAAATCACCGGCGGCCTTGATCAGGGCCTCCCGGTTCTCGCATACCCGGGTGACAAACCCCATCCGAAGGGCCTCGGCGGCGGTGAAGTCCCGGCCGGTGAGCGCAAGCTCCCTGAACCATCCCTGGCCGATGATATGGGGCAGCCGCTGCAGAGTTCCCAGATCGGCAATGATGGCAAGCCGCGTTTCCCGAATACCGAACAGCGCATCGACTGAAGCCAACCGGATGTCGCAAGCGCACAACAGGTCCACACCGCCGCCGATGCAGTGGCCATGAACCGCGGCGATAACCGGCTTCCTGCATCGCTCGATGGCGTTGTTGCTCTCTTGGAGTTCCAAGATTGTTTTTCTCAGGCGTTCCCGATCGTCGGCACCTTTGCCGACCAGCATGGCCCCGGCTTCCATGAGGTCCAGACCCGCGGTAAAGCTTTTACCTTCGGCACGGATGACGACGACCCTGACGGTGGGGTCTTCGTCAAGACGCCGGAAATGTCCGGTCACTTCTTTAAAAAAGGTCATGCCCATGGCATTGTGCCGTTCGGGTCGACACAGGTTCAGCCAGGCGACATGCCCGTCGATTTCCACGTCGATCGCTTTGTTTCGACTCATTGGTAAGTCCTCTTATTCAGGCGCCAATTGCCTTGATTCCCACCACTCTTTTCCGTAATTGACGAAAAGCTGTTTGCCGGCATCTACCGCTTTGATCGTGTGAAACACAATCAGATCCCGGTCGGTATCGTGCCAGTATTCGGTATTGTGATCGTATGAGTGGTTGAACAGGCTTCCCCATCCAAGCACCAGGGAATAGTAATCCGATTCACCATTTTCTTCCGATGATTCCAGATTGAAGACGTAATCGTCGAGGGAATCGGCGCATTGGCCGGCTTTAATCCTGAGATAAGGGCACTCTTCAAGCGTCGTGTCTGCGGGGATATGCGTTGTCGTGAAAATCCCATGGCCGAAAACACATGGCGAGATGACTATCTTCGGATGCCTGAAAAGGGGCTTTCGCATATTGCTAATCGGTCGCATTCAGCAGCTCTGGTCTGAGATTTTGCCGTGCAGGCGCCGGATTCTCATACTGAGAACCCGGCATACATGCAGAGCGATCTGGGGATACTCGCGCACGATTTCCTGAAGTTCCTGCTTGTTCAAGGTCAGAAATCGGGCATTCTTCTTTACCCGGATGGTTGCCGAGCGGCGATCATCGCCGAATAGGGCCATCTCCCCGAAGTAGTCACCGGGGCCGATACTGTCCAACTCGAATTCCCGTTCAGCATTGCAGTCCTTGATCACCGCCACTTCGCCTTGCAAGACCAGAAAAAGCGTGTCGCCTATATCTCCTTCCCGGAAGACCATTTCCATCTCGTCAAAGGCCGCCTCCTCAGTCACCGAAGCCACCGCTGCCAGCTCGTTGACAGACAAATCGGCAAATATTTCGATATTTTTGAGGTATAAAATTTTATCCGTCAAGGGAATCGCTGTCGCTGTTTCCATGACTACCTCCTGGCTTGATGGGGAATCCGTTTTTTTCAAGTAGTTCTGTGGCCGCAAGGGATACGTGCACGTTATCGTGTTGAACAAGTGCCTGAATTCGAGCGGGATCTTCCGGCAATACCGCTAATTGCCGAATCAAAGCAAGCGCCAATAACAGCGTAACCCAGTTTCGGCTGCTCAGCAAGCCGTCAAACAGCGACCAGCCCGTCGACACCTGCAATTCATCGGGAAAAAGCCTTTGTCCCGCAGCGATACGGGCAGAGACATCCAGGTCGTCCAATAGCGGTGTCAGCAAGCGAACCAGACTTTTATCCAGGATGTCATCCATCGCTTCCAGGCTGTTGGCTCGCCGACGTTTGTCCGATGAAAAGATACTTTTGGCGATCCTTTGCATCCGCTCCGATTGATCTTGAGCGGCCAACACCCGCAGCGTCGTCTGCAGGGTAAACCAGACCCGCTCATCCAGGTGGACAGCCAGCAGTTCCGGCAGCGCCCCATCGGATAACCGCCTGATCCCTTGGGCTTGAGCCGTCAGCTGATAACACGATTGGGCCTGAAGCTGGACAAACCGGAACACGTCCAGATCCTTGATGGCCATGTCCGACAACAGACCAAACAGGGACTCCCTCACTTTCTTCTGGGGAAGTGAAAGCGATTTTACCAACCGCAGGCTGTTCTGGTAGTCGGCAGTCCTGATCTTCTCGCGGGCAAGCCCGGCAATCGCCTCGGATTCATCCCCCAACAGCGGAATCACGTTCTTCAAAGCGCCCTCATCTTCGATCTGGTAAACCTGGAGCACGGCGCGCCGCATGCGCGGATCCGGGTCCCACAGGCGCATCACCACCAGGGGGTTCAGGCCCGCCATGGTGATGGTACGAAGGCTCTTCAGCACCAAAAGCAAGGTGGTATCATCGGCGGTCGACAAAAGTGCTTTCAGCCGCTCCGCAAAACGGATATCCCGGCAAACCCCGGTAGCGATAATACCGGCACGAAGGCTGTCGGCGTCCTCAGACCGCAGCCACGCCCCAATGACTGGGCCGTAGCGGGCCGGTTCCACCGTATACAAAGAGCCCACGGCGTGGGCCTTGACGTCAAGGGGAAGCGGCATGTCGTAAATGCGCCGGTTGAAAGGGGCAAAAATCTCGGGTGATATGCGGTGGCCGGCATCGATCAGGGCGGTGGCCAGTTCAGGTGCCCCTTTTTCGATCAGATCGGTGAAAGATTCGACCGCAGCCGGGCCGGACGCGTTTGAAAGCAGTTCGATGAGTCCGATACGGGTCTGGATATCCTGCTCTTCCCGCAACGCCGCCAATAGATGGGTGTCCAGCCCGTCATAGGCGATGGACCGGAGCAGCTGACCATACCACAGGCGGTTTTCTCCTGATGAATCTTTAAATCGCCTGACGAGGTTGTCCTGGATGTTCTTGTCGCGAAACACCTGGCCCAGTTCACTGGAATTGAGGGAACGAAAATCGACCCTGTTGTCCGAAACCAGATCCAACAGGATGCCGGCATAGCGTCGCTTGAGCACAAAGGGGGCGACCACCCAGGCGACGACAAAAGGCAGGGCAACCAGCGAGAGGTACCGCGGGTGGAACAGGCTGTCGGAGAGCAGGATGAGTCCGGATCCGAGAAAAAGGCCGATGCGCACGATGGTGCCCCTCAGAAAAGGCCGGATCATGGCACGGTAGGACTCCGGGAACAGCCCCGTCACCACCGCAATGGCCGGGATGTTGATCGTGGTGCGGATGATGTTGGCCGACATGCGGGCATACACGGCCGAAACGGCATCGAACCGCAACAGGAAGGCGATGAACACCACCAGGTAGTTGAACGGATGGAACATCAAGGCCACAGGCAAACCGAATCGGTCATAGAGTTTTCCCACGAAGAGCAGAATCACCAGGCTGACGATGTTGAGCACCCCCCTGAAGTAGCCAAAAAATTCGATGAGGCCCGTTTCGGTGGCAAATTGCTCATTGACGGCAAAATTGAACTGATAGTTCATGATGGGGATCACGACGTTGGGCATGAAGGTGAGCACCACCAGGATCTTCACCAGTACCGAGGATTTCATCAACGGCAGCACCGTCTTGATTTCCTCGATCATCGAGTGGCGGTTCTTTTTTCCACCTTCTTTTTTCTGCTGGAACAGCAGGGTGGGATACCGCTTTCCCATGGCATGAACCGCCCAGGCGCCGGCCAGGGCGGTGACCATGTATACCAGCAGCAGGTCGTCCATATGCAGCCAACGGGCCACCAGGGGTGTGGCAAAACTGCCCAGGATTTGACCGATGACCCCGCCGGCGGTGATCAACGGGAAGAGCCGCTTGGACTGCCGCGTGTTGAACAGGTCATTGGCCAGGTTCCAGAACAAGAGCGCCAGCAGCACCTCGTACTGGGATTTAAGCATGAACAACGCAGGGTAAACCAGATCGATCCCAAAGGGAATGATCGCCCGGATACACGCCACGGAAAGCCCGCAGAAGACGAAGAGCCGGGCCAGCAGGCGGGCGCCGGGCAAACGGGTCATAAAGCCGGTCATGACGCCCATGACAAAGAAGGTCGCCACCGCGTTGAGCATGTTCACGACGGGCATGTATTCGACGCCGTAGCGCTTGAGGAAGGCGGTTTCGGCATAATTGTTCAGGAAAATCCCGGAACTGCGGACGAGGAAAAGCAGCACAACCGTCCACATGAACAGGCCAAGCTCATCCTCGTGAACATTGAGCCAGCGGCCTATTTTTTTGGTGATTGCCAACGCGGATCGTCCCTTTCGAGAGGCAAGGTCTGGTGCCGGTCCGTCGAAACCGGCAGCGGATGCTGCGGGTCGAACGGCTGACCATGACGCAGATCGGTTATTGGGGTTGAAAAGTCTCGTTCTGCCGGTCAGGCAATTCGATGACCAGTCGGAAGCCGGTGTTCTGCAGCCGGCTCATGGGATGGCCAAACGCTCGGTTGGCGCTTCGGCACGAATAGCCCGGGCCGAACCAACTGCCGCCGCGACGGACCCGGTCTTTGCCCGATTCGGTTTCGCAGGGATCGACCACCGAGACGACATCGTAGCGCGCATAAAGATCCTCGCACCACTCCCAGACATTGCCGTGCATGTCAAAAAGCCCCCACGCATTGGGGGCATAGCGCTTCACCGGTGCCGGACCGTCGGGGTCAAGGCGTGAAGACCGGTTGGCGGAAACACAGGCGTTATACTTCGTGGCGTTGTTGGCGAACATGGCGCGGGTGCAATCGATCTGGCCGCCCCAGAAATAAGCCGTCGTGCTGCCGGCCCGGGCGGCGTATTCCCACTGGGCCTCGGTGGGCAACGCATAAAGGTCACCGGTCATCAGTTTGAGTTTGCGGATAAATTTCTTGCAGTCATGCCAGGACACCTTGACCACCGGCATATCTCCGGTGCCCTTCTTCCTGGCAAAAAAGCGCCGCCCCATGACGGCTCGCCATTGGTCGACGGTCACTTCGGTGGTCTGCATGTAAAACGGTCGGGTGATGGTGACCGGATGCGGGACCTCGGAATCCCCCCGATGCACTTCGTCGATGGGGCTACCCATGATAAAGGTGCCGGCAGGGATCAAAACAAACTCCATGCCCAACGAATTGACCGCTTTCTTCTCCTGGGCATAGCCCATCACGGCCGGGTAAAAAACGAACGATATGACGAGAATCAGCCGGATAGGATCGAAAAGGGTTTCACGTCTGCGCGTCTGAACATGGAACCATCGCCGTATGGCAATCGAGAATCTCAGGTTATGATTTAGGGCATCCATCATCAGGCCTTTATTCTGAAATGGGGTTAGTCAACGGGCCTTTCTTCCATGGCGTCAGGCAGCCCGGATCCAACGGTTCAGCAGCGCCTTGTCCTCCTGGTCCATATAGGTGACGTGCAAACGGTAGACGGGCGGCTGGCTGGCATGGTCCACATCGACAACCTTGGCGTAGATGTCTGAAAAGCAGTGCGCCTCCTGACAAAACGTAAATAAGAGCTTTACATTTGTCAACGGCGGGAGTGCTTCCGCGAAATTGACGTCAATGGTGGTGTCATTGATTTTGCGGGTTTCACCCGCAATGGGGCCGGCAGCTACCTTTTTGCCCTCCAGGCGCCACAGTTGCAGCGGCAGGCGGATCTCGACCAACGGATCGGGAGTTTTAAGGTTGAATCGGACATCGTAAGGCGGACCGATGGCGGTCACCG
>JAGTUY010000200.1 GCA_018224455.1 Desulfosarcina sp. | reverse complement strand
GCCCTGGGTTTTGCGGGTATTTTCCACCCTAAGCACACATCGAGACGCTTCTTCCGAACAGCGTTGCGTCATCTCGTAACGGATAAATTGGCCGCTGTTGGCCGTGATCTGTTCGATGGCGAACGGAAATGCCTTTTTAGGAACAATCTCCACCTCGGCGAACAGCGGTTGGTTCGCCGGGCCGATCAATCGCACCCGTTCAGGCTGGATATCGACAAACGTTTCCACCATGCCGGTGACACCCACCTGCAGCCACGGATAATTGGGATCATTGGTTTGAATGCGTACGCTTTCGCGGACCTTCCGCCCTCCATAGCCGCTGGTGTTGAATTTGACCTGAATGCGACCCTCCTGCCCGGGAGGGACCTGCGGCGTACTCGACGCCGCCGTGCAGCCTCAACCAGAATCGATCTTGATAATCTCCAGGGGCGCGTCGCCCCGGTTTTGAAGGATGAACTCATGCACGACTTGGGTTCCTTCCACCACCGGAGCAAATTCGTAAATGCTGACCGGAAGAAATGCCGAAGGGCCTTGCGGGGATTGGGATTGATCCGCCAGGCACCCGAAGGGTGCCCATACCATGCTCAGGGCGATAATCCAGGACAGGGGTTTGCTTGCCATGGGTCCTCCTTTTTTCAATTGTTTGACCCTTTCGGGGGCAAGCCGGCGAGCAATTGATCGATGCCGGCCGGAATGCCGCCGCTACCGGTGTACACGATTTCTTCCTGCCCGGGTTGCGTCACGATGCAGGTCGGCGTGCTTTTGACGCCAAACCGATGAATCAGGGCGATCCACTGGTCGAATACGGGCCTGACGTCCAGGCGTTCAATGGGAAGGTTGTTTTCCTTGAGTTTCCGGATCAATTCACCTTCCGAATTGACCGCCTTGGTCTGGGCGATATCATACAGTATGCGCCGGGCAGTCAATTTATCCGTGAAACTATCGGCGGCATTGGCTGCATACAGAAAATACATGGCGAAAATCGGTGTCATCGTATGGCCGGGAAGGTCCACAAAGGTAATTTTTGCTCCCGACCGGTGCAATTTGGTCAAGGCATCGTCCAGATAAGGTTCAAGCGCCTGGCAGGGGGGACAGAAGTAATCCGAGAAGATAATAACCTCCATCGGACCGGCGCCGTCGGAAAATATGGCGTCAGGGGTCGGGTCGGAAAAGGCGGGGCAGGGATTCGCCGCCAGGATCATCAGGCTCAGTATCAAGGATATTTTGCGCAATGGACGGCCTTTCTTATGGTTGACGGTTGGCCGGACGGGGCCGTTCGTTCTCCACGCGGCGAAACGCGCGCGGCGCCCTGGGTCGGACAAGAAAAACCCTCAGGGTCACCATCAGCGCAGCGACCAGAAAGCTCACGTCCCGGGCGACGGTCCACAGACCGGCGGGGCCTTCGGTCGGTTCGGTGGAAAAACAGCCGCAGTGGACGTCCAGGCCCCGGATCTGGTTGAACACCAGGGCGCCGATAAAAATGGTCAGCAGTCCGGTGCTCAGGGCCGTGGCCCCCGGCAGCCAGAGGCCCGTGATCAGGCAAAGCCCCAGCAACAGTTCCAGCCAGGGCAGTGTGAGCGATACCAGGTTGACGGCAGCATCCGGCAGCATCTGATAATTGTACACCGCCTGGGCAAAGGCCTGGGGATTGAGAATTTTATCGTAACTGGCATAGAGAAAAACAACGCCCAGGCACAGACGCAACACATGATAGAGGACCACCTGAAACTGCGAAACAGGGTCTTTCGTCGATGATTTACCATCACTTACGGTTTCCGATCCCCTCTCATCGTCGCCGTTGCATGCCAGCTCGCAAAGCAGGGCGCCCTTACCGCAGTCTTCGGTCTCAAATTGCATCACCGGATGATCGATGTGAAACCGATGCATCAGTTCATGCCTGATTTTGCCGGCCAGCTGCTCGGTTCGGCTGACCGGTTGGTCAGGCACGACGACATGGCACGAAAAGGCGGTGCTGGCAGACGAAATCGGCCAGGCATGCAGATAATGCACACCTGAAATTCCCGGCAGGCGGCACAGATAATCACGGACCGTTTCCAACCGAAGGTGGCCGGGGGTGGCATTCATCAACACAGCCGTGGACGCCTTGAGCAGTCCCCATCCATTTTTCAGGATGAAGATCACAATAAAAACCGACAGCAATGGATCGAGCCAATACCACGGGTAATAAAAAAGCAGCAGGCCGTTGATCAGCACCGCCACCGAGGTGAGCAAATCCCCTACCATGTGCAGGAAAGCACCGCGCACGTTGAGGCTGTGGGCCGCGTCACGGTGCAGCAGCCAGGCTGACAGGCCGTTGCCGATCACCCCGACAGCGGCCAACACCATGACCAGGAAGCCATTGACCGGCTGAGGGTCAGAAAAACGGTGGACGGCGTGGTACAAAATCACCCCCGAGGCTCCGGCCAGCAGCGCCACGTTGATCAAGGCGGCCATGATTTCGGCCCGGCGGTAGCCGTAAGTGTTGAATACCGTGGCGCCCTTGCGGCCGATGCGAAGGGCGACATAGGAAATCAGCAGGGCCGTGAAATCGCTGAAGTTGTGAATGGCATCCGAGATCAGGGCCACGCTGCCCGCCAGGAGGCCGCCGATAATCTGGGCGACTGGAATGATCAGGTTCAACACCAGGGTGATCAGCAGCCGGGAACCGCTGGTGTCCTGCAGAGCAGGCCCGTGCTGGTGGCCCGCGCATCCAAGTGCGCCGGGCTCTGCGGTCGGTTCATGAAGCGAACAACTATCTTGGTCGTGATCGTACAATGCCTGGCTTTGTTGATTGCTCATGTGTTTCATCCCCCGGTGGCTGTCGGCAGACCGGCCTGCTGCCATACGGTCAAGCCGTTGACCAGCACGCGCACGTCGCCAAAGCCCATCTCCTGCAGGAAAAGGGCCAGTTCATGGCTCAGGTCGCAGCTTTCGCCGTCGCAGTAGGCGATGATCGTCCCGGCGGCGTTCAGCCGGTCGGCCAGTTCCATAAAATAGCGGTCCACCTCCTGCCATGGCAGGTTCAATGCCCCCTGGATGTGCCCTTCGTCATACTGGTTGGGGGGCCGTGCATCCAGGAAGATGGCGGCGTTTCTTTCGAACAGCCCGGCAGCTTCATCCAGGTCAACCACCAGGCTGTTCCCGACGGCATCGGCAAACCGCGCTTCCGCCGACCAGTCGCCAATCAGGGCGATGCCGTCGGATCGCCATTGGTTGACCCCTAAAGCGATCAAACCGGCAATGACCATCAACAGGGGAACCTGCCACAAAGCCTGCCGCAATCTTTCCAGAATCATCGTTTCGCCCTCTGATGCAATCATATGCCGCCGACAAACGGTCCGCTTATGAAATAAACGCCCAACAGCGCAATCACCACACCGGCACCCCGCCGAAACCACTGCCCCGCGCCCTGCCAGGCGCCGCTCTCCGTCAGCCGCCGCACCATGGCCGTAGAACTGCCGGCCACGGCGATGGGCAGGCAGTGGCCCACGGCAAAGAGAATCATCATCACCGAACCGGCCACGATCTTCTGCTGCACGGTGACAATGGCCAGAATCGGCGCGATGAAGCCGAAGGTGCAGGACCCGGAAAGAATGCCGTAGGCCAGTCCAAGGCCGAAAGCGCCATGGATGCCGCGCAGGTTGAGGCGGTAGAGCAGCGAGCCGGACATGGAGCAGGCCTGAACGCCCAGCATGCCCAATGCAACCCAGATCAGCACGATGCCCACCAGGATCTGCCACCAGGTGCCCACGTCGCCGAGCATGCGGCCCAGCATCGCGCATACGATGCCCACCACGGCGATGGTGATAAACAGGCCGATGGAAAACGCGCCGGCATACCAGGCGGCCCGGCGCGGGTTGACCGCGGTCTGCTGACCGCCCACATAGGCCACGATCAGCGGGATCGAGGCCAGATGGCAGGGCGAAAACAGCACGCTGACCATGCCCCAGGCAAAGGCGCCCACGGCCGCCACGGCCAGGCCGCCGGTCATCCACTGGTTCACCGTAAGTAAAAATTGATCGAACATATTCCGTCATCTCCTGGTTTCATTTATTTATCGATTGTTGCATGGGGCCTTGATCATCGTTAGGAGCATACCGGGCGATACGCCATGCTCGGCGATCACAAGGATCGCCCCTACGGTGGATGCCCATTTTTGAATGGATTTTCTCGTTCAAGACACCCCCAGTCGGGTCAGAACCGCCACGATTCGTTTTTTGTCCATGAACCCGACATTGCGGTGAACCTCTTTTCCCGCCGCATCGAAGAAAATCTGAGTCGGGATGGCGCGGATACCGTATTTCTTAGCCTGTGTTGGATCCTTCCAAACATCGATGAAGATGATATCGGCCCGGCCGGCGTATTCCTTTTCCAATTCTGCGATGATGGGGGCCATCATCTTGCAGGGAATGCATTCCGTGGCGCCCAGATCGATCATGGTCACCATGCCATCGGTCGGTATACGTTTGTTTTCATAATTCGCTTCTGCAATTTGCGCTTGGGGCGGTTCAACTGAACAATTGCACGGAAAGTAAATCGTCTTGAGAACCATAATACCGGCAATGGCGGCGAACGCTGAAATCATCCTGAAATTTTCTTTCGACATCGCCTACAGCCCAATCTTTTCCAGTTGTTTCAAAACCTCCTTTTCGGCGAAAAAACCCACGTGTCGGAAGACTTCCTTGCCGGCAGCGTCGTAAAATACCTGGACGGGGATCGAGCGGATGCCAAATCGGGCTGCCAGGATCTGCTCCTCGCCCACGTGGACAAACACCACGTTCAATTCTTGGGGGTAATCCTTGCGCAGCTTGTCCAATATGGGCTGCATCATGTCGCAGGGCACGCAGCCCGCGGCGCCGAACTCCACCATGGTCGGTTTACCCGAGCGCCGCGCCTTGTCCACGGGGTTGTCCCCGGCCAGGCGGCTTTGCGCTTCCACCCATTTTTCATTGATACGCAATTGGGTCGTTTGGCCCAGTGAATCGATGTAGGCCGTGACCGCCCGTTGCCGCTTGTCCTGAAGCAGGTACTGACGGATGCCGTCCGCCACCTGCTCGAAGGGGGCGCCGCCCACCATCTCTTTATTGTCGGCGTAAAAGGCGCGCGCTTCATCCTCGGACACGGACAGGTCGCGGGTGCGATGTTCGAAAAGGGCCTGGATCGCCTGGCTGTCGTCCCCGTCGGTTGCGGAAATGCCCGCTTTCCGGGATTCACTGAGCAGGACGTGCCGGACCGCCTCCTGTTCCAAAACAAAAAGCAGGTTTTTTTCGAGCTGATCACGAAGTTTGGGTTCCTGATCCTGGATGCCTTCCAATAGCTGCGCGTGGGTGATGGTGAAACCATCGGCCACCAGCAAAGTGTCTTTCTCCAGGGGTGCCAGGATCGCGGATTTGAGCAGGCCCTCGGCGATTCCGGGATAGCGGGCCGCCAGCATCTGCGCCTCGATCGCCCCGGGCGCGCCGGCAACAAACAAGAGCAGCAACAACAGCCATCCGCAGCCTCTGCTGATGACATTAAAGCAATACCGTTGGGTGATGGTATCGTGCATGATGATCATTTTCCTTATTCATGAGAACGTCAGTGGTAAAAAATCGGTGATGCCGTGTTCGCGGGTTGACGCCAAACGACGCCATGGAGGCTCGGCGCACCGCAACGCACCCACCTGGACAAGGCAGATAAAACCGACCGACCCAGGCAGCTGGAATGGTCCATTCAACAGATAAGAACGCAGTGAAGGGTGAATAAAGGCGGGGAAGTGTATGGCAAGGGTAGTTTTAGGACGCCTTCCACTGAAGTGGCGAAAAGCGGGCCAGGCGACGAGGTCGATGCCAGCGCGGATCCCGGAACCAAACAAACAGATCGTTTTTCGGTCTGGCTCCGGCGTAACGCGGAATCCGGGAATGCAAACAGGCTGATATTTTTTCCCTGGCACGGCAGCACATGGCAGGTGCTTGAAGCGTGTCGCGTGATCCCGTCATCTAACGAGAGATTCTTATCGCACTGTATTTTTGCAGATTGGCGTGTCTCGGCGGCACACATCCAACCGGCAAACAGACTGACCACCACGGCAGTCAGCACGATGAAGGAGATAACTTTTATTTTCGCTATCAAGCGTAGCACTTGGGTTTCCCATTCAATGGTTATGCATGGGTTTCTAACAGGCATCAAGCAACAGATCAAATTATTTTTTGGTTAAGAAAGCTGTTCCGCATCCCCTAAGCCATAGCGGTCACGGCTGGAGGATTCGATAAATTTCAACCTGTTTACAAAGTTGCATCCACCACGCGACCGCGATGCCGAACGACAAGGTCCGACATGATTTCACGATAATCGCTT
>JAGTUY010000199.1 GCA_018224455.1 Desulfosarcina sp. | reverse complement strand
GCTTGAAGGAAAAATGCGACGCAACCGAATCGGCCAGTTTGGATGGGTCGGATATGGCGGAAATCTTGGATAACAGCTCTTTGGAGATGCTCTTGTTGACACCGGCATATTGGCTGAAGTTCTCAACCACCGCGCGCATCAGGGCTTCCACCTCGATGGTGTCACCGGGCATATCCGGCAGCAGAGACAAATCGACTTCAAAATATTCAGGGTTGGGCACGTATCTTTCGATGCGGGCGCGCTGTTTTCCTTCAATCAGCGCCTTGACGGTACCGTCGGGCAGTCGCAACAGCTGGAGCACCGTACCGATGACGCCCACATCGCAGATATCCTTTTCCGCGGGGTTGTCGACGCCGGCATTTCGCTGGGTGGCCAGAAAGATGCGCTTGTCCTTGTTCATGGCACTGGAAAGCGCACTGACGGACTTGTCTCGACCGACGAAAAGCGGGGCCACCATGTGGGGAAACACCACGATGTCCCGCAGCGGCAGCATGGGAAGCACTTCGGTGGGGGCTTCCATCTCTTGATTCTTGAAAAACTTCGGAATATTGACCATAGTGTATTGTTTGCCTCGATCCCCGGCAAACCCGTTGAATCTGCCGGTGGTTATTAGTGTCAGGCCTGTTTTTTAGAGGGTTCGTAAAGCAGGATCGGCGCTTCTTTTTTCAGCACCACTTCCTCGCCGATCACGCACTCTTTGACATCTTCCTTGGAGGGGATATCGTACATGATATCCAGCATGCATGACTCCATGATCGCACGTAGCCCCCGGGCCCCGGACTTTCGCTTCAGGGCTTCATCGGCGATGGCGGTCAACGCGCTGTCGGTCAGCCGCAGGTTCACCCCCTCGATTTCGAAAAGCTTCTTGTACTGCTTGAGCAATGCATTTTTCGGTTCGGTCAGAATCCGGACCAGGCTTTCGGCACTGAGTTCATCCAGGGTGGCGATGACCGGCAGCCTGCCGAGAAACTCGGGAATCAGGCCGAACTTGATCAGGTCTTCGGGTTTGACCTCGAGCAGCGTCTCGCCGAGACTGCGTTCGTTTTCCTTTTTGACCTTGGCGCCGAACCCCATGAGCTTGCCGCCCATGCGTCGGTTGATGATCTGCTCCAGCCCGTTGAAGGTGCCGCCGCAGATAAAAAGGATATTGGAGGTGTCCACCTTCACGAAGTCCTGCTGGGGATGCTTGCGGCCGCCCTTGGGCGGGACGCTGGCCGTTGTTCCCTCGATGATCTTTAGCAGGGCTTGCTGAACGCCTTCTCCGGACACGTCCCGGGTGATGGAGGGGTTGTCCGACTTGCTGGCGATTTTGTCGATTTCGTCGATGTAAACGATGCCGCGTTTGGCCTTCTCCACATCGTAATCGGCATTTTGCAGCAGGGAAAGGATAATGTTTTCCACATCCTCGCCCACGTACCCGGCCTCGGTCAGGCTGGTGGCGTCGGCAATCGTAAACGGCACGTTGAGAAACCGCGCCAGGGTCTGGGCCAGCAGCGTTTTGCCGCAGCCGGTGGGGCCGATGAGCAGGATGTTGCTCTTCTGAATCTCCACGTCACCGGAGTTGATAGTCGTATCCAGCCTTTTGTAATGGTTGTATACGGCCACCGCCAGGATCTTCTTGGCCACGTCCTGTTCGATGACATAGTCATCCAGTCGGGTCTTGATCTCATGAGGAATCATCAGGTTCTCGAACTCACCCGCCTCTTTTTCATTCTCTTCCTCGATGATCTCACTGCACAGCTGGATACACTCGTCGCAAATGTAAACCGCCGGTCCGGCAATCAGCTTTTTGACCTCTTTCTGATTCTTCCCGCAGAAGGAGCAGAAGAGATTGTCATTGGGCTCGTCTTTTTTGGCCATATCATGCCTCCGTGTCGGTTAAGAGATCCAGGTCATCCCGGTTGGTGATGACATGGTCCACGATGCCGTAATCTTTTGCCTCTTTACCGGACATGAAGTTGTCACGGTCGGTATCCTTCTGGACGTCTTCCACGCTCCTGCCGGTGTGGCGCACCAGGATGTCGTTCAGGGCGTCTTTCATGCGCAGGATCTCTTTTGCCTGGATGGCAATGTCCGACGCCTGGCCTTGGAACCCGCCCATGGGCTGGTGAATCATGATCCGTGCATGCGGCAGGGCGTAACGCTTCTTTTCGGCGCCTGCGGCCAGAAGAAGCGCACCCATGCTGGCGGCCTGGCCGATGCAAACGGTGGTCACATCGGGTTTGATGTACTGCATGGTATCATAAACCGCTAGCCCGGAAGTTACAACACCGCCGGGGGAATTGATGTAAAGGTTGATGTCCTTGTCCGGGTCCTCCGATTCAAGGAACAGCATCTGAGCGATCAACAGGTTGGCCACATCGTCGCTGATGGCGGTCCCTAAAAATATGATGCGGTCTTTCAGGAGCCGCGAGTAGATGTCGTAGGCCCGCTCTCCCCTGCTGGTTTGGTCGATGACCATCGGAATCAATGCCACGTTCTTGTCTCCTTTACATCCGTGTCGTGTTTATCGTTTGGCGCACCGTCGGTGCACCGGACCCCATTTAATGCCGATGACACGACAAGTACATTTTACAGCGGCAGCGGTTGAAATGCAACGCCCGCCGCAATGATGAATCAAGCATCCTATTTTGAAGCCTCGGGAGCCTCTTTTTCCGGTTCCACCGATTCAATCTCATTCCTTTCCATAATAAGCTTAATCGCCTGTTTTTCAAGTAAGGCGTGCTTAAAAAGCGCCAGCTTGTCCCCGCTGTTTCCATAGAACCCCTTGATC
>JAGTUY010000198.1 GCA_018224455.1 Desulfosarcina sp. | reverse complement strand
CCCCGGTCGGTGGAGTAGCCGTGAAAATCTCTGATATTCCAGTCGATGACGCCAACGTCATAGACACCTTCTGCAATTTTGATCGGTTTCATGTTCAGTTTCCTGTCATCGTTTTACACGCGGTATTGTAGACTAACGCCGGTCGATGCCGCCAGGCGCGCCGGGTCGACGGAGTGATCTCATTTTACATGGGTTGGTCAATAATCGAGATGCCCTTTTCCCAGGAGCAGAAAAAGGGCATCCGGTGCCAGTGGTTGAAAAAGAATAGATTCCGTCCAAAAGAAATGGACTATTCCTCTTTTTCGAAATCGTCTTTACCCGCTCCGCAGACCGGGCATTCCCAGTCCCCGGGCACATCCGCCCATTTGGTGCCTGGAGCCACGCCATTGTCAGGGTCCCCCGCCTCTGGATCGTAAACATAGCCGCAGAGTGTGCAAACATACCTGTCCATTTTTACCTCCGTAAAGTTAAGCGTTAATTGTAAATCATGCCATCGTGGATGATGCGTTCATGTTGAAACAGGTGTCTCCTTCCTTACCATGAAGGGTCTCGTGGTGTCTAATCGAAATTGACAGTAACTATCCCATGGGCTTGAACATCTTTTTAGTGGCACCGCAGATGGGGCACTTCCAATCGTCGGGAAGATCGTCAAACGATGTTCCTTTGGCGATCTTGCCTTTGCGGTCTCCCTTATCGGGGTTGTAGATATACCCGCAGCTGGCGGTCTGACACTGGTACATTTCGTGGGGTTCGACCATGCAATGCTCCTTTTCTATCTGTTTTGGTTCAACCAAGAAATTCCATCAACGTGTCGATGTGTGTTTCAATGGATAGGCGCATCCGGTCAATGGCTGCTTCATCGGATGAAACCGGTTCGGGCAGGGGCCATCGTACCGTTTTTATACCCGGGACCGGTATTTTTTCAACAGCGTTTCCGATGACGATCGTCAGGTCGGGCGTGGTGTCGTTTAAGGCCTGGTCAACGCGCTGCGGTTTTCGGTAGCCCATGTCCACGCCGACTTGCTGCATGGTCTGGCTCATCAGTGCAGACAATTCGGCTGCCGGGCGCATGCCGGCGAATCCGGTGCGGAACCCGTCGCCGAACCGCTGCTGGGCCATGGCGGCCGCCATGGGTGCCCGGCAGGCGCCTGTCGATGAAATGAAAAGAACGTTCTTACGCTTGACCATGGGCAGGACGGTCTTTCGAATGGTCTCGTCAATGTCCGCGGCCAGGCCTGCGTGATGGCGGATGGCACCCTTGGATTCAACACCCCGGTAAGTCAATGCGTGGCTGAACTGGGCGTCGATGGCATCGAAAAAGTACTTGGCGGTCAGGTGGATACCGTCGAACAACTGGCGCCCCCCGGACGCTGCGACACTGAACAGCAGTCCTTTTCGGGTGGCTGCCAGCGGATCTTTCAGTTTGTACACGTATTTTCGAGACCACAGGGTCTGGCAGCGGTCGATGAGGACTTTGAGCTGGGCGGAGATGCCATAGAAAAAGACCGGGGTCGCGGCCACCACTAGATCCGCTTGCCGCAGCAGACCGAATATTTCCGTCGACATGGGATCATCGCTAATCACGCAGGTGCCGTGCGTTTCACAGTAACCGCAACCCTTGCATGGCACAATGCCTGCCCGGGCCACCTGGATGGTTTTAACGGCCGCGCCCATCTGGCCAGCTTGTTCCAGAAAGGAGGCCAGAAGGGTGTCGGTATTTCCGCCCTTGCGGGGGCTGCCCTGCAGTCCTAAGATCAGCATGGTTGACCCCTATTTGACATGGCAGGTTTTACAGGTCACCGGGCCATGGGGCTTGCCCATCTTCCTGTCCTCCTTGTGGCACTTGATGCACTGAAGGTTCATCACTTTTTTCGGCTTCAGCATTCCCGCCTCCTTCATCTTCTCAATGGCCGCTGTTTCCTGGGGAAAGACGCTGTGGCAAACGTTGCACTCTTTGATACGGTCCTGATGCTGGGCGTGGGGAAAGGGTACGTTGCCCGATTGACCACCAAAAATATCGATACGGTCCGGTCCCTGGTTGGCGGCATGGGCTGCGGCCAAGCAGAGGCCGACCACCAAGGCGGTAACAAGAGTGATCACAAAAAAGTTACGGTTCATGCAATGCTCCTTCAATACATCTCTTCATGGGCCAGGTCGTCGTCGGTGACCTTGACACTGAACAGCTTTTAGGCCCAGATCTGATAGGCCAGCACCACGGGTACGAAAAGCAGCACGACGATAAGCATGATTTTCAGGGTCAGGGGGACGAAAAGAAAGTGGAACATCGTGGCGGCGGCAAACTGGAGCCGGGATAACATAACAACGTCCATACTCATTCCTCCTCGAAGCGATGACGACAACTTACCGACGGGGTCGGCTGCCCTTGACACGGTTGGTCATTTGTGGTGGTCAATCAGGCGTCTTCCAGCCCTTCGGGCTGCCTTCAAGTCAACCAGCCAGGCCCTGGGGGGTGGGACCCATGGTGATGCATTGAGAATGGACCGGTCAACCGCACCTGGGTGCAGGCTATGCGCCCCCATCCAGCGTGCACTGGGTGAAGTCGATGGGCTTGCCGCATTTTGCGCAGGTGTGGTTCTTGTTGAACTCGTCCGAGAAGATCTCTTTGCTCTCACCGCACTCTGGGCACTTGCAGATGAAGGATTTCAGGGTCTTGAAAGTCTGATAACCGGGGCAATGTTGGGGTGTGGACATAGTATCCTCCTTTTTGCGATTTAAGATATTGTGGCGGTGAATCGCTGACATCGATGGTCAGCTCAGTTTTTCGGCAATCTCCCGTCCATAATCCTGGGCCATTTTCAAACCACCGCCCAGGTTGGCCGACTTGAGCCGCAAGGGAATGCTCACCATGTTCATCTTGAAGATGTTTTTCATGGTGTCAAAGATGCGGTCCGGGGCTTCGCCGCTCCATCCAAAGGCGCCGAATGCACCGCCAACCTTGCCTTCGAACTCGGCCTTTTCAGCCAGGAACAACAGGGTCTTCATTGCCTGGACCATATCCCCGTGGTAGGTCGGAGAACCGAACACCACGGCATCGAAACCGTTAAGGTCCTCCTCTTTTTTAATTTCGGTAACCTTGACCACATTTGCCTCGTGGCCGGAGAAGCGAATCCCTTCGGCGATGAGATTGCCGATTTTTTCGGTTTCGCCTGTGCGTGTGGCATACACGATGAGCGCTTTTGCCATTTCCTGCTTCCTCTCTTTCTATTTGATTCTGGGATCCTTTCCCTCATACTGGCAGTCGGGCGTATAGCAGGTGTTGTCCAGAAATTCACATTTTTCACTGCATGACGGACATTTCTCGGGCGGTCTGTCCGCCTGCAGCTCATATCCGCAATTTCCGCATTTCCAGCTACCCATGAGGCACCTCCTTGTGGATGTTAATCCGATTTACGGGAGGCGGCAGCCGGGCGGCGCCGTCTCCCGTATCCTCAAATCATCGGGGCTACGCTTTCCACAACCCGTGAAGGTTGCAGTATTCTCTGGCGGAAACCGATGCCGCATCGATCTTGAACACGGCCTCAGGCGTCTTGCCCGGGTCGAGAAACTGGAAGTAGGATTTGCCGTCCGCGATCAGCTCGATCCATTGAATCCAGTGCTTCGCCTCCATGGGGTGGGCGACACTGCCCACTTTAACCTTATAGCCGCCGTCGATCTTTTCGACCACCGGCACATGCTTTTCCTTGGCTGCATCGACGGTGTTCTCGGTCATCTGCTTCATGGGCTGACCGCAGCAGACCAGTTCGCCGGCACCGCCGACGAGCACCTGAACGATGTTTCCGCAAAGATCACACTTGTAAACCTCATATCTTTCCGCCATTTTTTTCTCCTTTTTAAATTAATAAGACGATTAATCGTGGGGTGACCCCGGTTACCAGTTCTCTCCCAGAATCTCAAAATGGGCCTGAGGGTGCGCACAGGCCGGGCACCTCTCGGGGAGAGTGCCTTTAATCGATGCCAAGCGTTTTCCTCCTTTAACGATGTGTAAAGTTTAGCATGTGGACGCTGATTGTGCATCAGCATCATTCATCCCACCAGCCTTTGGCGATGTGGTTGCGTTTCTCCGCTTCGGCCAGTTGCTTGATTTTGTAGCCCGAGTCGCGAAGCATGCCGTAAAGAATCCCGCATCCGGTGTCCTCACGGTCGTCGTCGCCATCGTCGGCCAGTTTGATCATGCGTTCGGCCAGTAGAATGACTTTTCTGAGATGGTGGTCACACGGTTTCACGGGTTGACGCTCTCCGAAGGGGTTGGGCGCCGCCGGCCGGCCAGACAGGGCCGACAGCATCGCCACAAAGATTATCAAGATGCGTGCCAAAGTCTTGGCGATGGTTAGTGGGCCAAGCAACTTAATGAAAATATTTAAATAAATATTTCCTACGCCCGTGGACCGCCGATCGTGCCGGTTCGCTCAGAAATCCGCGTGGTGAGGGAGGCGGCGGGGATCTTCTGTGATGGTTGATGGAATCGCCCGTGATCTAAAGCTCCATGTTTTCGCGATACATAGTTGTCTCGTAAGACAGGAAGCGTGGGACGGTTTCGTCGTTCATGGGTTATTGAACCGCCCTGCCGCCTCACCGTGGGGCCAGAATTCCGACAGCACGGGAAACTAGAGATCGCCCATCTGCCGGGTCCAGGCATGCAGGGTGGGCAGATTGTCGACGGTAATGCCAAGCAGCATCGCATCGTGCTGCCCGAAATTCGCGTGTTTCCAATTTTATAAAAAAACTCGACCCACGGGTGCTTTTAAGACCGTCGGGTCACGGCATGCTATCCGGCGGACGCGACGATCCATCCAGGCTCAAAAAGCCGTTCAAGGGTTCTCATTACATTCCCTTTCCGCCAAGGGGCTCCCGCATGGTCTTTGAAAGGATGGATAAGCGTATCAGGTGCCAACGTGGAACAATGGTGTCTCATACAAGCGCCGAAACACCACCAACAGAGGAAGGTCTTTGGAAGCGCCAGAGCCGTTCAGCCCGGGACGCTTCCCCTTTTTAAATCGATAGGCCGTCACGAACGGTTACTTGGTGGCGATCAGGCGGCGGCTGAGCAGGTTGATGTGGGACATCTCCTCCTTGATGATGTTGTCCAAGCGGGACCGGCCCAAACCATCCGGAACCAGGTCTTTCATGCCCAGGTAAAATACAATCGAATCTTTTTCAGCCAGGATGGCGGCCTTCAGAATCGCCTGCAGGGATTGGGTATCGATCTCTTTTTCGAAAAAAATGCGGGTGTCGGCAAGGGCTTTGAGGTACGATGCCGCTTCGCCTGCCGGGTCAAACACGGTCGATGTTTTCTCCGCTTCAGTGAGTTTTTTTCGCATGTTTGAAAAGGTTTTTTCGTGGCTGTCTTCCATCGCCGCCAGGTCTGAGAGAAAATTTTTAGCGTCCGGGTCTTGGACGTCTGCGGCGGCTTTTCTGTAGAAGACGGCGCCGTTTCTTTCGATCTGCTCAGCCATCTCAAATACATCATCCGCGTTATAAGCGTAGCTCATGGATTGGATCTGCCTTTCTTATCTGTCGTCGGGGTGTCTCAAAATCGGTATTGACCAGAATCGCCTGCATCCGGTACCGGCCCCTTCACCGGTTTGCCGTCAACCTATAAAATGAGCGAAACGCCCGGCGCGTCAAGCCTTTCCTTCATTCAGGCGGCACTCGTCGTCCCACTCCGGGCAGGCGCTTTTGCGTTCGGCTTCAAATTGGAGCATGCATTCACCGCATTCCAGTTCAATATTCGGTGCATCTCCATAGCGTTCCTTGAGCTCTTCTTTGGACAACACCTGCGCAAAGCTGCACCCGCATTGGGGACAGGCGGATTTGATGTGGTAGCGTTTATGACCCATGAATAGCCTCCCGATAATTTGAAGTTTGTGAAAAATGAGTTATCATAACTATAAAAGCAATATCAATGCCATTGGCTGGAACGTGTTTTTTGCCTTGGCATGTTTATTGATTTATGATGCAATCAGCATATCGTAGCGACTTACTCCAACTTTCCAAGGAGGAAAAAATGGCCCAAACCGCATTTAAAGGAGCACCCGTTCAATTGTCCGGCGATCTTCCCCGACCGGGGACGGATGCCCCGGATTTTACCTTGACCCGCAGCGACCTGTCCGATGTTTCGCTGAAGGACTATGCAGGAAAAACCGTTGTTCTCAACATTTTCCCGAGCATCGACACACCGACCTGCGCCATGTCAGTGAGAAAATTCAACGCTGAAATCGGCAACACCGACAACGCGGTGGTGCTTTGCATATCGGCCGATCTTCCCTTTGCCCATGCGCGTTTCTGTGGTGCCGAAGGGCTGGATCACGTGGTTTCCGCATCCACCTTTCGCAGCCCTGGTTTCGGTGATGCCTACGGCATGCGTATTGCCGGCGGTCCGCTGGCCGGTCTCATGGGGCGGGCGGTGGTGGTCATCGACGGCAAGGGCAAGGTGGTTTACACCCAACTGGTGGATGAGATCTCCCAGGAACCGGATTACCAAAAAGCCATGGCGTGTCTGGCCAGTGAGTAGTCCTGCAGGCATGTACGGCCAACTTTTCGGCGGAACATTCCCGGGGTATGGACGATGACGGTCCCTGCGGCGAGGGGCGTGCCGGTGGGTGATATCAAATGAAGGAGCGTCGATGGCAGACGAACGTGTGCTGATACGGTGCCGAAACTGCGGCACCCGCAACCGGATCCCCGTGGCGAGGCTTAAAGAGGGGCCCCGCTGCGGGCGCTGCAAGCAGCCTTTCCCACCCATTCCCATCAACACCCGGCCGGTGATCGTGACCGATCGCACGTTTGCCGCCGAGGTGATTCATAGCCCCCTGCCGGTGCTGCTGGATTGCTGGGCTGCCTGGTGTGCGCCGTGCGGCGCCATGGCCCCCGTCCTGGAGGACCTGGCAAGGGCCTATGCGGGCCGATTGAAAGTCGCCAAGCTCAACGTCGACCAGAATCCGATGACGGCCAGCCGGTACAGTGTCATGAGCCTGCCGACGCTGCTGTTTTTCCGGGATGGAAAGGTGGCTGATACGGCCGCCGGTGCCTTGCCGAGACAGGAGATCGAGCGCTATCTCTATCGTTTTCTGAATCGGTAGCTGGAACGAAACCGTTGACGAGTTGAGCGGTTCAGAGGTTCGGGGTTCAATTGTTCAAGGTTGACAAAAACCAAACCAAAACAATTGATTGAAAGCATTCCCAGAACCCTGAACCGATGAACCCTTAACCCTTTTGGGAGCTGACATGAAGATCGCCATTACCGGAGCGTCCGGATTCGTGGGAACGGCATTGACCCGCCTGCTGCTGGACGGCGGGCACGTGGTGACCGGGTTGGGAACCTCCGCTTCCCATCCACTTCAATCGGCTGCGCACTTCACATGGATCTGTGCGGACACCACCCTTGCCGGAACATGGCAGGCGGCGGTGAGCCAGGCCGATGCCGTGGTCAATCTGGCCGGACGCACCATTTTGAAACGCTGGTCCCGGGCCTATAAAGCACAGATCGTCGACAGCCGCATGCTTACCACCCGCAACGTTGTCAGGGCCATGAACGGCCAGGACAAGGTCCTGATCAGCACGTCGGCTGTCGGCTATTACGGCAGTCGGGGCGATCAGGTGCTCGCCGAGCACTCGACCCCGGGAACCGATTTTCTGGCACGTTTGTCCGTGGATTGGGAAAAAGCCGCACTGGATGCAGAAAAGCAGGGTGTCCGGGTGGCCATCATGCGTTTCGGCGTGGTGCTGGGCGCCGGCGGCGGGGCCCTGGCCCAGATGCTGCCGGCCTTTCGCATGTTTGCCGGCGGCCCGTTGGGAAACGGACGGCAGTGGTTCTCATGGATTCACATGGTCGATCTTCTCGCCGGGATTCAATTTCTTCTTGATCGCGAAAATGCCCGCGGCCCCTATAATTTCTGTGCGCCGGGGGTGGTCCGCCAAAAGGATTTCGCCCGGGCGCTGGGCGCCGCCCTGGGCCGGCCGGCCGTGGTACCCGCCCCTTCCCTGGCCCTACGGCTGATGATGGGGGAGGTCGCCGGGGTGCTCCTGGCCAGTCAGAAGGTGCCTCCCGAACGGCTGATCGCCGATGGATTTTCCTTCCGTTTCGCGGATGTCGACAGCGCCCTGGCGAACCTGGTGGGTTGATCATGACGCAACCGATCCTAACTGCCACCGACTATCATCGGGTCACCAGCTACCGTCGCCACCAGTTGACGCCCCACACCCTGGACTGGGCGCATCAGCCGATGCCGGTCAAGCGCTACCCGGATCTGCCCCGGGTGCCTCTGGATCGCAGCGTGAAGCTGCCGGCGATCGATTATTTCGACCTGATGAACCGCCTTCAGGCCGTTGAATCGAGCGGCCCGGGCGCACCGGACCGTCAGACGCTTACGACGGCGTTCAGGCTGACCCACGATATTACCGCCCGTGCCATGCATGCGGGCACGCCTTTTTATTATCGCAGCGTGGCCTCGGCCGGTGCCCTGTACCCCTTTGAAATTTACCTGGCCGTCCACCACCTGGATGGGATGGACCCGGGGGTGTACCATTTTGACCTTTTCGATTTCTGCCTGACCACCTTGCGCCACGGTTCGGTGCCTGAGATCCCGCCGGTGGACCGCACCGTTTCAGCCACCTTTTACATCAGTGGCATTTTTTTTCGCAGTGCATGGAAATACCGCAACCGCGCGTACCGCTACGTGCTGCTGGATGCCGGCCACCTGCTGGAGAATCTGCGGCTGGCCCTGGATGCGCTGCATCAATGCTTTTCCATCCATCTTGATTTCGATGACGAACGGGTTGGGACCCTGCTGGGGCTTGATCCGCAGCGGGAAGCCTGTTTGGCCTGCGTGCATCTGCATGATGATCACGCAGGGGCCAAAGCGCCTGGAGAGGCCGACCCTTTGATACCCCTTTCCGCTGACATTCTCCAGGCGTCCAGGGTATCCGAGCAGGAGGTCGCTTATGGGGATATCCTTTCCGTCCATCGGTCAGGAAATGGGAACGGCAGCCCCTCTGCCGGTGCCCTAACGGCGCTTCATGTGCTTGGCAGCCAGCCGTCGCCGTGGGTCGATTTAAACGTGCCGGATCATCCAGGATCGGCGGATTACAGCCGTGTGCTGCGGCAGCGCCGATCCCGCCGAAATTTTATTGCCGCGCCCGTGTCTCAGGACCGATTTATGGCTTTCGCAGACCTGATGGCCAGTCATATGGGGAGGGCCTCAAGCATGCCCACGGCGTGCCGATCCGCCATCAGCCTTGGACTCGTTGTTGGCGCAGGGATGCCGATGCCACCCGGTTTTTATCTGCTGGATCCAAACGCGAAACAACTGGGACGCGTGTCGGACGGCAGGCTTAGCGAATCCATGGCAGCCGCCTGCCTGGATCAGATGTGGCTGAAGCATGCCGCCCTGCATTTACTGTTCATGACCGACCCGGCGGCCCTCGACCGACGTTGGGGGCCGCGGGGCTATCGCTATGCCATGATCGAGTCAGGACGCCTGGGCCAGCAGGCTTACCTGGCTGCCACGGCTTTAGGATGGGGGGCCTGCGGGATCGGTGCCATTTATGACCGGGAAGCGGCCGAACTGCTGGATCTGGCGGCCGACGGCGCGTTGCTCTATCTGGTCGGGGCCGGTCCGGTCAAGACCCGTTGACACCCCATCGCAACGGCGCGCTTCCTTTGGGGAAGGGGTTGCTTCGGTTGCCGGCTCCGCATGGCAAACCGGCCTTAGCCGTTCATATTTCAACGTGGAGAAGAGACCATGGCCTCCGACCTCAAAATCTTTAGCGGCGGCGCCAACCCACGCCTGGCAACCCACATCTGCGAAACACTGGGCATCGGCCTCAGCCGCCTGGCGGTGTCCCGCTTTTCCAACGACAACCTCTTTGTGCAGATCCGTGAGAACGTGCGGGAAAAGGATGTATTCGTCGTCCAGTCGTTCACCGCGCCGGTGGGCGACACCATTATCGAATTGTTTATCATCCTGGATGCTTTGAGAAGTGCCTCGGCCCGGCGTATCACGGCGGTGATTCCCTATTTCTCCTACGCCCGTTCGGACAAGAAAGACGCCCCGCGTATATCCATCACCGGCCGCCTCATGGCCGACCTGATCAGGACCGCCGGCGCCGACCGGGTCCTTACCATGGATCTGCATTCGGATGCGGTGCACGGTTTTTTCAGCATCCCGGTGGACCATCTTACCGCCATTCCCTATTTCGTGGACCACTTTCGCGGTCGGCTGGACCTGGACAACGCCGTGGTGGTGGCCACGGATGCCGGCGGGGCCAAACGCGCCGGTCGGTTTGCCCAACGCATTCATCTGCCCATGGCCATCATCGACAAGCGGCGCGTGGCCGACACCGAGGTGGTCCAGGGGCTGGTGGTGGGCGACGTGAAGGGCCGTGATGCCATCATCTTTGAAGACGAAATCTCCACGGGCGGCACCCTGGCCGCATCGGTAAAAACCCTTGCGGCAGCCGGTGTGAAAAGCATTCACGTGGGGGCTACCCACGGCGTGCTGTGTGGTCCCGCCGTAAACCGGTTGGTGGACAGCCCCATCCAATCCGTGGCCGTCACCGACACGGTAAACGTTTCCCGGGAAAAACGGGCCGAGAAGATCCACACCCTCTCTGTGGCGCCGCTCTTTGCCGAGGCCATCCGGCGCATCCACACCGGTGAAAGCGTCGGCGCCCTATTTGAGTAAATATCCGTTAAAGTGATTCCAATCGCTGCCGATATTCTTTGTTAAGGAGACTCAGCCATGGATATCGTTGTAATCAACAGCGCTTTCGTGAGAAACGAGGAACCGAAAAAGCGGATCACGCGGGTTCCCGGCAAAAAATTAAATTTCACTGAAAAGCGCCGCAACCGAACAGATCGGAGAAAAAGTGTCCGGGATGGTGTGGTGGTCAGCTTATCCCATCAGAAGGACCGGCGGACCGGAGCGGACCGGAGACGGACCGAAACTTGAGCCAGATGAAAGCCATGATGCTGGCGCGCATCCACGATCTGAACAAGACCGAAGCGCCTCTGGTGTCGCAGACGGTTCCCATCCCGACCCCGGGCGACCATGATATTCTGAACCGGGTGGGGGCCTGCGGGGTATGCCACACCGAACTGGATGAAATCGAGGGGCGAACCCCTCCGCCGCGGTTTCCGGTGATTCCCGGACATCAGGTGGTGGGGCGGGTACAAGAAAGCGGAGCGGGTGCCGTTCGGTTTTCCACCGGCCAGCGGGTGGGGGTCGCCTGGATTAACCGGACCTGCGGCTGTTGTGAATTCTGTCTGGATGAGCGGGAGAACCTTTGCCCCGAATTTACCGCCACATCATATTCCGGAAGCTGCCGATACCATTGCCAGCCGTCGTAATAGTTGATCCGGAGCAGACCCTCAGCGCCTCTTGCATGGCCGGAGATGCCGTCGTGAGAAAATTTATCACCAACCCTGTCAAATTGATCAGCAGAATGGATCGGGATATCGGTGTCCTGATCGACAACTGCCTGGGTTTTCTCTATTCAATCGATCTGGGGCATGAGATGCGCAAAGAGACCGCCCGGATCGAATCGGCCCTGTACGATATGGTTTACCTGGGTCGAACGCCGGCCGGTTGTGAATTCAAGGAAAACCTTTTCCGTACGCGGATACTGCCCCTCATGAAGGTCCTTGCGCCTCCCGGATACTACTTCGGTATTGATCCGGATAATGACGGACTGCTTGGATACTGGCGGCAGACCGATGTTGGCGCCGATGACAGTCGATCGATGCCGGTCGATTCCCGCACTACCGGCTGAAGGGGTTCCAGCCCGCGGCAAATTCCTTGACACGTTGTTTTTCCCCATTTTACTTCTGACGTAGACCGGCTGCGGAGATGGACCGATGCAAAACCGAAACGATAGCCGTCGACCGCTGACTCCTGAACAAGGAGCCGCCCTGGTTGCCCTGGCCCGGCAGACCCTGGTTCGCCATTTCGGAGAAACGACTGCATCGGCCGATACGCAACGACTGGAGACGCGCCTTTCGGATCAAGCGCTTCAGGCTCGCTGCGGCACGTTCGTCACCTTGAAGATCGCCAACCAGCTGCGGGGATGCATCGGCAGTCTGTCGGCCAGCGCTCCCATTGCTGAGGGGGTGCGCGTCAATGCACTGAATGCGGCCCTCCACGATCCGCGGTTTTCCCCGTTGGGCAAAAAAGAGCTGGAGGCCGTGCATATCGAAGTGAGTGTGCTTTCCGAACCGGTCGCGCTGGCTTACACCGATGCCGAAGATCTGCTGGCCAGGCTGAGGCCCGGTATCGATGGGGTGATCATCAAAAGTGGATTCGCCAGTGCCACTTTTTTACCCCAGGTGTGGGATCAACTGCCCCAGCCGGAGCCGTTCCTCTCCCACCTTTGCGTGAAAGCCGGCCTGCCTGCCGACCAGTGGCGGAAAGGGGGGCTGGCGGTGCAGGTCTATCAGGTTCAATACTTTGAAGAGGCCTGATGACGGCGGCGTCCGCAGGGTGGTGGTCGCCACGGATACCGCCTTGGCGGCCGTTGAACGGGTAGGCGATCGGCCGGCCGGATCAGGGTAATCGTTGGGTGGCGTAGTTTCGGATGAACTGATCGATCAGTTCCGTCTGAAGCGTGGTGAGGCCCTCGAAGCGCACACCGCGACGGGCCTGGCCCGCTTCGGGGAGGGGGAAGCCGGGGATGCTGCTGTCGGCGGGAATATCGACAACGTTTTTGCATCGGATGCCGTTGACAAAAATTTCACCGTCAGGCGTCATAATGGCAAGCTGGTCTGATGGATGGCCCGGCACCGATTCCATCTCGTGGCGGTAAGCCAGTCCGGACACCCCGATATCCACCAGGCTGAACCGCTCGTAGGGGTAGGTGCGGGAGATCACGAAGGTGCCTGCAGGGGCACCAAATCGCGGGGTTTTACGACGCTCCGCTGATACTGGCATCAGCACGCTGCGGATGGTTTCGGCCAGCTGCTGCATGCCCACGGGCTTCATGATCAAGGACTGGATGCCCAACGATTGTGCGTTCTCCTGACTGATCTGCTCATTATACCCGGTGCATAGAATAATGGGAAGGTTATTGCGCACGGCCTTCACCGCCTTGGCCAGGCCGGTGCCCGTCATCCCGGGCATGGTCATATCTGTGATCAGCAGGTCGTAGAGCCGGGGGCAGCCGAGAAATTCCCTGAGCGCCTCGGCACTGTCGCTATATGCGCTTACCTTGTACCCCAGCTGCTCGAGCACCTGCCGCATCATGTCCACGAGCATCTCTTCATCATCCACGATCAGGATATGCTCATGGCCGCCCGTCATTTTCGGCTGGTTGAAAATAGCCGGTTCCGCCTCAACGATCGCGTCCATCTTCGGCAGGTAGAGGTGAAATTCCGTGAACCGGCCCGGTCTGCTGAAGGCTCTTATGGCGCCGCCGTAGCCCTTGATGATGCCATGAACGACGGAGAGACCCATGCCTGTGCCCTTGCCGGTTTCTTTCGTGGTGAAATAGGGGTCGAAAATTCGATCAATGATATCCTTTTCGATGCCGTGGCCGGTGTCGGCGACCACCAGCCTGGCGTAGCGGCCCGGGGAAAGACCCGAATCGGCGGCGGCGGCGCTATCCAGCGTCACCGGATCCAGCCGGATGGTCAGTACGCCGCCGCCAGGTTCCATGGCATGCGCGGCATTGGTGCACAGGTTGAGCATGATCTGGTGAATCTGGGTCGCGTCAGCGATGGAGATGCATTCGGTTGTGCAGATATCGCGTTCGATGGAGATGTTGGTGGGCAGGGAGGCACGCATCAGCTTGAGTGAATCCGTGATGACGCCATTGAGACGAAGCGGCTTGCAGCCGGATTCTTCCTTGCGGCTGAAGCTGAGCAACTGCTGAATCATTTCCCGTGCCCTCAGGCTGGCTGTGAGAATCCGTTCCAGGTTCAGGTGGGCGGGGTTTTCGCTGGGCATGTCGGCCAGGGCCAGTTCCGCATTGCCTAAAATGATGCTCAGCACGTTGTTGAAGTCGTGGGCGATGCCGCCGGCCAGGGTGCCGATGGCCTCCATTTTCTGGGACTGGCGCAGTTGGTTTTCAAGCTGCCGTTTCTCGGCCAGAACGCACACGTTCTCCTTTTTCATCTGCCGCTGTCTCAGCACGTTCTCCACGCGGATGATCAGCTCGTCGGGTTCGAAGGGTTTTCTCAGATAATCGCTGGCCCCTTTGCGGATGGCCTTGATGGCCGAATCGACGGAGGCCTCTCCGGTGACAATGATGAAGGCGGCGTCGCAGCACTCTCGGTCAACGGCGTCGAGCAATTCAAAGCCGGTCATCTCCGGCATCATGACATCCAGGATGACCAGGTCGGGGGACTCGGCATGGATGAGGGTCAGTGCGTGGCGGGAGCTGTTGGTGATTTTAACCTGGTAGTTGCCATGGTCTAAGACCGCCTTGGTGCTCGCGGTCATCAATGGCTCATCGTCGCAGATTAGTATTCGCGGGCGGTCCTCCATGAAGTGCTCCTAAGTGACTGAGTCCAGTGCAGTTCTGTTTTCCGTCTCATTGTCGCCGGTGGGCAGTTCGATGTGAAAACAGGCCCCCCTGCCCGGGGTGCTTTCGCAAAGCAGGGAGCCTTTGAGGTGGGTCACCGCCTCATGGACGATGGACAGCCCCAGCCCGTCGTGATCCGTCTTCGAAGTCACATTAGCCCTAAATAGGTTGTTTTTGATCGCTTCGTCAATACCCGGGCCGTCGTCACAGACGCTGATTTTGATATGGCCCGCTTTTTCTGTGCTGCCGAATGGTCGGGAAGGGGCTTCCAGCATGCGGCTGATCACCTGAATGGTTCCGCCATCGGGCATCGCTTCTATCGCATTTTTCAGCAGGTTAATCAATGCCTGCTTCAGCCGGTTCCGATCCGATGCGATGGCTGGGATGTGCGCATCCAGATCCTGCTCCAGGACGATGGCCGTATCGCCGGGAAGGCTTTCACGGAACAGCCCCAGTATGTCGGTGATCGTTGCATTCACGTCAAGGGTTTCAAGGTCCATGGGAATGCTTTCTGAAGGGAATGCCAGGGATTTTATCAGGCCGGTCACACGGTTGATCTCCTCATCGATAATGCGGAGCTCCTCTTTGGCCGATGATTGGTCATCGGTGCGCAGGGTCAAGACCTTGAGATAGTTTTTGACGATACTCAACGGGTTGTTGATTTCATGAACGATTTTGCGTGTTTTTGACAAGGCCGATGCAGCGCGATCCGCCGCCCGCCTGACGCTTTGATCGTAGCGTTGCCGTTCGCGTTCCAGCGCCCCGCTCACGGCAGCCACAATGGCCTTCAACAGCGTCGTCTGCTGCTCGACCCATGGCCATTCGCCGGCATCGATTCCCAGGAGCAGCATCGCATTGCCGTCTCCACTGCTCGATCGGATCGGCATGCAGACGATGCCCTCTTTTTGCATGTAGGCAATGAGTTGTTGGTCGATGATTGTCAGTTTTCTCCTTTGGGCCGCTGAAAATGAATTCACCGTTTCACCACTGACATGACTGATGACTGGCAGGCAGTCCGATGCGGTCAGGGGAATGTGCAGCCGATCGATGCGGCGCAGCAAGTTGTTCCCCGCGGCGAAACGTCCGATCAAAAGATTGCTGTTGGGATCATGGTCAACCATGATCAGGGCGTCGATACCCAAAAAGACGCTGAGACTTTGCCGCAATACCCGCATGATCGCACTATGGCCGGTCACCGTCAGCAAATTCTGATAAACGCTGGACAAGACGGTGCTGATTTTGATCGCTTGGCTCAGGGGAATGGTGATCGGTTCGGTGGTCCAGCCTTTTTCCGGCGGGTCAGGCATGCCGCCGAGTTCGCTTGCCACCATCAGGGCCTGCTCCTGAGCTGCTCGGGAAATACGATTCAGTTGCTGGGCATCCAGGTTCAAAAGGCTGGAAGCCGTCTGATAGGCCTCGGATGACGGATGCGGCTCGACGGCCAATCGGTTGGCCGACCACACCATCTGAACCAGTGGGAGGGCGTTGACAACCGCTGACGCGGGTGCGGTGTGGTACTCGGCCGTATCTGCTGCAAACCATGCCTCGGTGTTTCGGCGAATCAACTGCGCACCGATTCGGCCATGATCTGATCCGGCAACCTGTTCCTCTGCTTTGAGCAATGGGAGCGCCTCAGCAGAGTCGGTCAGCATGGGGGCACATGCTGCCGGTGTTCGGGCGAACAGGGCCAGTTTGCCGATGTCGTGAAGCAGGCCGGCGGTATAGGCATCCTCCACGGGACGATAGTCCAGCGTCAGTGCCAGCCCCTGTGCCAGCAGTGCCGTGGTGAGGCAATGCCGCCACAACCATCCAAGCGCCAAGCCCTGTCGATGGTGGATGCTGTTTAGTGCCTGATCGGCTATGGCTTGGGTCGTAATGGCATCGATGCCGGCCAACCCGATGCGGCTGACCACGCCGTCAATGCCGGAGGGATCCGTGGCTGTCGCATTCGAACGCATGGACCGGTCGAGGCGTATGGCCAGGAAGCAAAACGCCGGATCCATTCTGATGAGCCGGGATAGGTCGGGCAGGGCGATGGATGGGTCATGGCGAACGTGAATGAGGCGTTCTAACAGATATGGGAAAACAGTAAGTTGCAATCTGCCAGTGAATTCTGAAGCGATGCCCACAGCGACTGCCAGTCCCATTGAAATATCTCATCTGTTCAGCAGGCAAAAGCGCACAAAGTCTATGGCGATTATGCCGATTTGTCAACGAGGCCTTTGCATGAACCCGGACGGTTGATAGCCGGCCTTCGCCCAGTCGGGCTCACCTTTTTATTCAATACTCCCTCTTGACAGAGCAATGAAGGTGCCAATGAAAGAAAACCACCGGTTTTATTAGTTGGGATGAAATATAAATAATTGTTATCAATGGTTTATTTTTCTATGCGCGGTCCTGCCGGTATTCTTGCGTTCCTCATGAGCAGGGGATTTCATCAGAAAAGCTAGGGTGTACAGGCCACAACCGTCCATTTAGCTATGAATAAGTTTACACAATTGATACATTCCGGCACACCGCCTGACCCTTACAGTGTCAGTCTCCTCGGAAGATACCAGCTATAGACCTTTTTTTGATAACACCAAGGGCAAATTGTCCGCTACGGTCACAATCATCCGGGCTGCAAGGGGTGATGGACGCCAGGAGCGTCCAGCGCGGAAGATGGAAAAAAGAATCGGCCACACATGGGGCGGGAAGGTGAATCGCGCTGCATTCAGTCGGCTTTTTTGTCTACCAGGTCGAAGATGGCGCTCTTTAATTTCAGGGAAAAGGTGTCCGGCACCTGTCGGCGTTCGAGGTTCCTGCACAACGCCACCGTTTGTTTCAGTGTCTCCAGACAGACCTGACAGGGTTTGCACGCCTTGATGTGTGCTTCTATATCCTTGCAGGTGGGTGCGTCCAGTTCCCTGTCGATATACTCGGAAAGCCGTTCGAACAGCACCAGGCAGTTTTCATGGCAACGGTGAGGGTCAGTCTGCTTCATAATAAGATTTCAATGCTTCTCTGAGAAAAAGCCTTGCCCGGTGAAGGCGAACCTTGATGTTGGTGGGGGTCAGGTCCAGTATCTCAGCCGTTTCCTGAGTGGTGAACCCTTCCACGTCCCGCAAAACAACGACCAGCCGGTACTTTTCCGGAAGGTCCAGCAGCGCTTGTCGGATGACGCCGGCCAGTTCCCCGTCAAGCACCTGATCCAGAGGCTGGGACGCCCAGCGAGGCAGCTCCACAGATACGTCCGATTCGTTTGCCGGAAGAAATTCGTCCAGAGAGAGTTCTCTATCGGGTGCATACTTGGATCGGCGTTTTTTTTTCAGGCAGGCGCTGGTGGCGACCCGGTACAGCCAGTTCCTGAATTTGGTTTCATATCGAAACCCCTCGAGGTATTTAAAAACATTCAAGAAGGTGTCCTGCACCATGTCTTCGGCGTCACTGGGGTTGTCGCACATTCTCAGGCCAAAGTTGTACAGGCTTTTCTCATAACGATTGACCAATTCATAAAAGAGATCCTGACGGCCGTCGTTGATCGACCGGATCAATTCGGTATCCTTATCGTCGTTTTTCGTTTTCTCCGACGGGTTCGGCATTGGTTTTCTTGTCTGTCACCTGACAGGCATCACTCATTCAGGTAGAGATACCCAGTTTCGGCAGTATATAGGCCTGAAGAAGGATCCAGACGCCTACGACCGCCAGCAAGATCAATATTTCCTTCATCTTTTCCCTTTCATATGGGTTTATAGGGGTGATGTCCATTGGTTTTTTACCACGGTGCTAACGAGACAAGGGGTGGGATTCGGTTACCGTGTTGGGCGGGTTGGTCCGGGGGGGGTCAGTGCCTGGCCTTGATACTTCCGGCGTCAATGCCATATTTTTTGATTTTGTAGTGGATGGCGCGACGGCTGATGCCCAACACCTCGGCAGCCTCTTTTTGAACCCCGCCGGTCTGTTCCAAGGCCCGCAGGATGGTGTTCTTTTCGCTCGCTTCCAGGGAGAGGCAATCGTCACTGGCCAGATTCTCGGCGCAGGTTTCCGTTATGCCTGCCACATGAAAATCCTCCGGCCGAAGCACGTGGTCCCGGCACATGACGATGCCCCCCTCAATGGCATTTTTCAATTCCCGAACATTGCCGGGCCACGCGTAGTCGCAAATCCAGTCCATTGTTTCTTCAAGGACGCGAACCATCTCCACACCGTGCTGGCTGCAATACTGTCGGGTGAAGTGGTCGACCAACAGAGGAATATCCGCCTTCCGCTCCCGCAGCGGGGGAATGGTCAGGGTCACCACCCTGAGGCGGAAAAACAGGTCTTCCCGGAAACGGCCGCTCTTGATGGCTTCACCCAGATCGGCATTGGTGGCTGCGATGATCCGGCAATCCACGGGGGTTCCCTTGAGCCCGCCGATTCGCCTGATGGTCCGGTCTTCGATGAACCGGAGCAACCGGATCTGCATTTCATGGGAGATGTTTCCGATTTCGTCCAGAAAAAGGGTTCCGGTATCTGCCGTTTCGATGAGTCCCTTCTTGTCGTTTACGGCATGGGTGAATGACCCTTTGACATGGCCAAAGAGTTCACTTTCCAGAAGACCGGCGGGTGTGGCTCCGCAATCGACCACGACAAACGGTTTCTTCCGGCGGTGGCCCAACTGATGGATCTGGTTGGCAACGCGCTCTTTTCCCACCCCGCTTTCCCCGAGAATCAGGACGTTGACGTTGCTTCGGGCCACTTTTTTAACCAGACCATGCAGGTTCTTCATGGCAGGACTTTTTAACTGGT
>JAGTUY010000197.1 GCA_018224455.1 Desulfosarcina sp. | reverse complement strand
TCGGGAATCCGGTTGTAGAAGGCATCCAGAAGCAGCCGGTCTCCAGGTTCCACCGGGCGGATCACTGCTTCCACGCACTCCTTCAAGACACACTCTTTCGGGTATCTCACGGTCTCGACCTCCCTCTGCTTTTTTTCTTGACTAACCCTATTCGTAGCTAATATATAGCTAATATGTAACCTTTTATCAAATGAATTTTATCCATCATTTGATTTTTGTTTCAAAGCAAATGTCGTTCAGCCTGTCCCCCGAACAATCCGTCCCGGACCACCCGGGAACAAAGCGATTCCTTAACCTGCGGCATTCAAGCGAGCCGCCCCAAGGGAGGTAACGATGAGTGACCTGAGTTGGCTGCCGAGAGAATCCGGTATCAAGAACCATCACCTGTGGAGCGAGGAACACTTTTCCAGTGACGCGCCAGGGGTCATGTTCGAAAAGCGCCCCATCCTGGATCCGTCGGGCAATCCGGTCGACGGTTTGTTCTCGGCCTGGATCATCCTGAACAACCCGATGCAGTACAATTCCTACACCACCGAAATGGTCAAGGGCGTCATCGCCGGGTTCCATCGTGCGTCAGCGGACAGTTCAGTGGTGGCCGCGGTTTTCACGGCCATGGGCGACAAGTCATTTTGTACGGGCGGCAACACGAAGGAGTATGCCGAGTATTATGCAAAACGACCCAACGAATACGGGCTTTACATGGATCTTTTCAATGCCATGGTCGATGGCATCCTCGGCTGCAAGAAACCCACCATCTGCCGGGTCAACGGCATGCGGGTGGCAGGCGGCCAGGAAATCGGCATGGCCTGCGATCTGACCCTCTCCAGCGACCTGGCCATTTTCGGCCAAGCCGGTCCCAGGCACGGCAGTGCCCCGGACGGCGGCAGCAGCGATTTCCTGCCGTGGATGCTGCCCATGGAACTGGCCATGTGGAACTGCGTCTCCTGCGAGATGTGGAGTGCCTACAAGATGAAACGGCTGGGCTTGATCTCCAAATGTGTTCCCGTTATCAAGGATGCCGATGGATGGGTTCGCAATCCCGCCATCGAAACAGACAGCTACGTGGCCGACGGCGAAATCGTCTACGGTGAATACAAGACCGGGGATGCGGCCAAGCAGGCCCGGGCCTATATCAAAACAGCCAAAACCGATTTCGAGCAGTTGGACAACGAGGTCAACCGGATTCTTTGGACCTATACCAACCTTTTTCCGGGGTGTCTGATCAAAAGTGTGGAAGGCATTCGTCTTAAAAAGAAGTTCTTCTGGGATCAGGCCAAAGTCATCAACCGCCACTGGCTGGCCGCCAACATGAACGGTGAAGCCTTCTTGGGATTCAACGCCTTCAACACGAAAAAGATCACCGGCCGGGATACCATCGACTTCATCGAGTATCGACGACGCCAGGCCGCCGGCGATGCCTTCGATGTAGAATTCATGGCTGCCGTACTTGGCCGCCCAACGACCTAAAGGAGAAACACACATGCTGCTGGAAGGAAAAAATGCCATCGTCACCGGTGGGTCCCAGGGAATCGGCACAGCCGCCAGCCTGGAACTGGCCAAAGAGGGCGCCAACGTCTGCCTCACCTATCGACGCCATGCGGACGAGGCCAGGGCCGTTGCGGACCAGATTGAAAAGATGGGGCGCAAGGCAGTCTGCGTCGCCTGCGACATTGCCGTCTTCACCGAGGCCGAGGCCGCGGTCAAGAAAGCCCGGGAAACATTCGGCCGCATCGATATCCTGGTGAACAACGCCGGCATGAACTGGGACGGCGTCTGCTGGAAGATGACCGAAGAGCAGTGGGACCGGGTGATCGCCGTCAACCTGAAGGGGTATTTCAACTTCACCCGTCAAGTGGCTCCCTTGCTGAAGGAACAGAAGTACGGCAAAATCATCAACGTCACCTCCATCAACGGCATGCGCGGCAAGTTCGGGCAGACCAACTACTCGGCCTCCAAAGCAGGCATCATCGGCTACACCAAGGCCGTAGCCAAGGAATTGGGCGCCTTCGGCGTCAATGTCAACGCCGTGGCCCCGGGCCTGATCGAAACCGCCATGCTGAAAGATTCCGAGGCCCGGGACAAGATCGTCGACCTGGCCATGGCCGAAATGGCCTTGAAACGCATCGGCCAGCCCGAGGATCTGGCATCGGTCATCGCTTTCCTGGCTTCTGACAGGGCCCGCCACATCACCGGTGAAGTGATCAAGGTAGACGGCGGGCAGTATATTTAGTTGAAAGGACGGTTACTATGAATGACGTTGCCATTATCGGTGCGGGACAAAGCACCTTCGTACGATTTTATCCGGGATCGGTCCGGGAGCTGGCCTTCGAAGGCTTTTCCGACGCCCTGGGACACGCCGGCATTACCGCCGCGGACATCGACGCGTCGGTGGTCTGCTCGGCACCGGAATACGACCTGCAGCGCTCTCCAGCCGGGGTGTTCGCCGAATATTTGGGACTCAACCCGGCTCCCACCTTCTATGTAGAGACCCTGTGCTCATCGGGCAGCACGGGTTTGAAGCTGGCCTACAGCCTGGTCAAATCGGGGC
>JAGTUY010000196.1 GCA_018224455.1 Desulfosarcina sp. | reverse complement strand
GGCTTTGCCGTGGCCAATGTGGTTGACCCGGCCACCAGCGCCCAGATTCCCATTCTGGCGCAATTTTACAATTTGACGGCGATGCTGGTATTTCTGGCGATCAACGCCCACCATATGTTCTTTTCGGCCCTGGTTGACAGCTATACCATCCTGCCGCCCCTGTCCATGCAGATCAGTCCGCAACTGATCGGGATGATGATGCGACTGGCCGCAAACATGTTTGTCGTGGCCGTTAAAGTCGGCGCCCCCCTGATCGCGGTCATGCTGATGGTCAGCGTCGCTCTCGGCATGGTGGCCAGAACCGTTCCCCAGATTCATATCTTCATCGTGGCCATGCCGGTGCAAATCCTCATCGGGCTGGTTTTTTTGCTTATGGTCAGCCCATATCTCACGGCTTATTTGATTGATCTGTTTTCATCCTATCAGGTGACATTGTTTGATCTGATACGGTTGATGGCATTGGCAGGGTGACCCATGGCCGGTAGTCAGAGTCAGGATAAAACCGAACAACCCACCGGCAAGAAGCTTGCCGATGCCCGCCAAAAGGGAAATGTAGCCCAAAGCCGGGAGATTCCTTCGGTGTTGATCCTCTCCGGCAGCATCGGCGTTCTTTTTTTTGCCGGCTCATGGATGCTCGGGCGGCTGACAGAGATGATGCGTGTCATGTATCAACGGGCCGGCTCCCTGAGCATGTTGCCGGAAACCATGCATACCCTGTTTTGGGAAATTTTTCTCAATGGCATCGTCGTCCTCGTCCCACTGATGTTGGCGGTCATGACTGCCGCGGTGCTTGGCAATGTCGCCCAGTTCGGTTTTCTCTTTACCGGAGAAAAACTATCGCCCAATCTGGCCAAACTCAATCCCATCAGCGGTCTCAAGAAGTTGATTTCCCTCAGATCGCTGGTGGAACTGGCCAAATCCATCATCAAGCTGGTCATCATCAGCGGGGTCGCCTATATCGTTGTCCAGCGCTATCTGGATCAGATTCCCGGCCTCATGCAATTGAGCATTGGCAACATCATCCGGTTTATCGGTCAGGTGTCATTCCAGATATGTCTGTATACCTGCATGGTCCTTTTCCTTATGGCGGCGCTTGATTTTGCGTACACCAAATGGCAACACCAGCAGGATTTAAAAATGACCAAACAAGAGGTCAAGGACGAATACAAGCAGCGTGAAGGTGATCCGTCAGTAAAGGCCAGGATCCGGTCCGTCCAACGGGAAATGGCCAGGCGGCGGATGATGGAGGCGGTGCCGGAAGCCACCGTGGTCATTACCAACCCCACCCATTTGGCCATTGCGCTGAAGTATGAAGAAGGGATGCATGCACCCACCGTCGTGGCCAAGGGCGCCGGATTCGTGGCCCAGAAGATAAAAACCATCGCCATCGAAAACGACATCCCCCTGGTGGAGAACAAACCGTTGGCCAGAACCATGTTCAAATCGACGGAGATCGGCGACTTTATTCCAGCAGAACTATACCGGGCCATCGCGGAAATCCTTGCCTATGTCTTTCGCCTTAAAGGTCTCGTCAACCCCTGATCACCGGTGGATCAATGATCCAGATTGCCTCCGGCGTCTTCGGGCAGATCCCATTTCATCCACTTTCCATGCTTCCGGTTTTCCGGGACAATAAATTGACGCTTAATTAAACCGCATGCCGTTTTCAATCGGTCAACTCAAGCATGGAACGGTCACTCAATAAATTAAACGGTGAAAATTTATAATATAAACCAAAGCTTCGATTGGGTTTGGGTGCCGTGCCGGCAGAAAGTATCCATAAGCATCGAATAGGCATGAAATGTGCTATTTCCAAAGTGGCATGACCCCGTTTTAGTAACTAGGAGCGCCAAACCGCATCATGGAACTTGCCGAACGCAAACAGCATGTAAACCAGTTCGCCTTTGTGGCCAACAATTCCGATGTGTTAATGGGATTGGCCGCCATGTCGATTCTCATGGTCATGGTCATTCCCATTCCGGCTTTCCTTCTCGATCTGTTCCTCTCCTTCAATATCACGTTGTCATTGATCATTCTTCTGGTGGGCATGTACATCCTTAGACCACTGGATCTGTCTTCCTTTCCTTCACTGTTGTTGCTCTCCACCCTGTTCCGGCTTTCCTTGAATGTGGCTTCCACGAGAATGATTCTTCTCCATGGAAGCGAGGGTACGCATGCCGCCGGCAAGGTGATCATGGCTTTCGGCCAATTTGTGGTCGGCGGCAACTATCTGGTGGGATTTATCGTTTTTATCATCCTGGTGGTGATCAACTTCATGGTGATCACCAAAGGCGCCGGCAGAATCGCCGAAGTGGCCGCCCGGTTTACCCTGGACGCCATGCCCGGCAAGCAGATGAGCATCGATGCCGATTTGAACGCCGGGCTCATCGATGAAACCCAAGCCAGGGAGCGCCGCAGTCAGATCAGCCGCGAGGCGGAGTACTACGGTGCCATGGATGGTGCCAATAAGTTTGTGCGCGGCGATGCCATTGCCGGCATAATTATCACCTTTGTCAATATCCTGGCCGGTCTGGCCATTGGTGTGTTCCAAAAGGACATGAACTTTATGGATGCCGCCCAGACCTACACCCTTCTCACCGTAGGCGACGGATTGGTAAGCCAGATCCCTGCACTGATTATCTCCACCGCTGCCGGCATCGTCGTCAGCAGGGCCGGCGCAGAAAAAAATCTGGGGCTTGAAATCGGAAGCCAGCTGCTGGTTCAGCCTCGGGCCTTCGTGGTAGCTTCAATCATCCTTCTGGGGTTCGGTCTGGTTCCCGGGATGCCAACCCTTCCGTTTTTGATTTTATCCGCCACGGCCGGATTGGTGGCCTATCTGGTGTTTCAAACCGATCGGGCCAAACAGGAACATGCGCGCGAAATCGCCCTGCAACAAACCAAAAGGGCAGAAGAAAAACCACCGGAAGCCTTCAAACCCTTACCACCCATCGATGTGCTGGCCCTTGAAGTCGGCTATGGCCTGATCCCGCTGGTGGATGTGGAACAGGACGGCGAGCTGCTCGAGCGCATCAAATCCATCCGGCGGCAAATCGCCCAGGAGATCGGCATCGTGGTTCCGTCCATTCACATCCAGGACAACATGAAACTCAAACCGGGCGCCTATTCCATATTATTGAAAGGCATCGAAGTCGCCAGCGGCGACCTGATGATCAACCATCTGTTGGCCATGAATTCGGGCAAAGTCGATGCGACGATCAGCGGCATCGCCACCCGGGAACCGACCTATGGACTGTCGGCCTTCTGGATCAACCCGGCGGCCCGTGAGGATGCCAATTCAAAAGGATATACGGTTGTGGACCTGGCCACGGTCATGACCACGCATCTTTCCGATGTGATCCGCCGCCATGCCCACGAGCTGGTGGGTCGACAGGAAGTCCAGAAAATGCTCGACAGCATCAAAGGCAGTCATCCCAAAGTGGTGGAAGAACTGGTCCCCAATCTGATGTCTTTGGGGGGTGTGGTCCGGGTGATCCAGAATCTGCTGCAGGAACAGGTACCCGTTCGGGATTTGCTCACTATTCTGGAGACCCTGGCAGACTGGACCCCCACCACCAAGAAACTGGAAATCCTCACCGAACACGTGCGTCAGGCCCTTGCCAGGACGATTACCTGTTTTTACCAGGCTGGCGATGGCAAACTGCATGTGCTTACATTGGATCAGCGGGTTGAGAAAAAGGTCGCCGAGTCGCTTCAGCAAACCGATCAGGGATCTTTTCTGGCCATCGACCCTGCCTTTGCAAAAGCCATCATGGATGACATGAGCGTTAAAATGGAGGATTATAAATCCTTGGGTGTTCAACCCCTGCTCGTCTGCTCAGCCCAGATCCGAAGCCATTTCAAAAAACTGGCGGATCGTTTCATCCCCGGACTGGCAGTGCTTTCCTATGATGAGATTGTCAGCAGCGCCAAGATACAAATAGTGGGAACCGTGGAGGCCTCAGATGCAGATTAAGCGCTTTGAAGCGGCCGATATGACAGAAGCCCTTCGTTTGGTGAAACGTGAGTTTGGTGACGAGGCCGTAATTCTGTCGGCCAAAGAAGTTCGACCGGGCGGTTTTTTCAGTGCGTTGAGAAAAAGGAGTGTCGAGATCACCGCAGCTGCCGATTATCCGGCGGACGAAGCCGGAAAAAGCAACCATTTTTCCGGACTGTTGGCGAAACATCTGGATACAGACGTGGAAATAGATCGGGTTTCCTTATCGTCATCGCCTCAACCCGCTATGCCCGTTGCCCGGAGATTCCGGTCAATTTCGCGCCCCCAAGCGGCATCGGAAGCGCAGCGGCCACCCGTGGACAGAAGCACGCCGATGCCACCGCAGGGTTTGATTTCGCCAGCGGTGAAATCCGACACGGAGACGGTGTGCGGTGGTGGTGCGGGGCAGGGGCCAACGGACGAAGCGTTTCGCAACGCGCAGGGCAACCCACCCATCGCCGAACCCTTTTATCGCGATCCCGCGGCGCAGAAGGTCATTGCGTTGGTGGGGCCGTGCGGCGCGGGAAAAACCACCACGCTGGCCAAACTGGCCTGGCACTGTCAGGTGGTTGAGAAGAAACAGTCCGGGTTGATCAGCCTTGATCGCTTTCGTATCGGTGCCAACGCAATGCTGGCAAGGGTTGCGCGCATCATGAATCTGCCGCTTCGCATCGTCCACGACGCCGAGCAGCTGCAGTCGGCGTTAAACGATCTGACCGACCTCGACGTGATCCTGATCGATACCCCGGGTATGTGCGGCAAGGACACATCCATGATGGTTGAGGTCTGCTCACTGCTCCGCATCGCCGAACCGGACGAGATCCATCTGGTGGCCAATGCAACCGTCCGGGACGACGTGTTTGATGCTTGTCTGGCCACGTATGCGCCCCTGGGGGTGAATCGTTTGCTGCTCACCCATTTGGATGAGCATATCGATGATGCTGCCGGTTTGAATCGGGTTAAGCAATGCGGGCTTCGGTCATCTTTTTTTGGTGACGGGGTGGATCTGTCCGATGGCTTTCATGAACACACGACTGATAGGCTGGCCGAGACCCTTTCTCCGGGTGAGCCCACTGGTGAACCGGCGACCTTTTTTTCCAGCGAACGGGGCCAGATAAAAACCGGTTTCGAAAGCGGCGATGCGACCAGCGATTCAGTCCACTACGTGGCCAACCGTAATTCCGAACTGTTTCATCATCCCGCGTGCAAGTCGGTAAAACGGATCAACGCGGAGAACATTACCGCCTTCAACAGCCTTGAACAAGCCATGGACGAAGGGTTCAAACCGTGCCGGGCATGCTGTGATATCAGCATGATCAGAAAAGCGGTGTCGGAAGGCTTTGGTTATCAGCGTGCACGTGCCATGTAACCGGGGAGAAATAACCGTAATGTCAAATTATGAGAAGACCGGGCAGATCATCAGCTTGAACCAGAAAAGAAGGCAGAGACACTCGGTGATGAGAAAGGGTGCCGCACAACCGTCACCGGCCAGGGTCATCGCCATCACCAGCGGCAAGGGGGGCGTCGGCAAAACCAATATCGTCGCCAATTTAGGCTACGCCCTTTGCAAGTCGGGCAAACGGGTGCTGATCTTCGATGCGGACCTGGGCCTCGGAAACCTGGATGTGCTTTTGGGCCTGACGCCCCGGTTCAATCTATCCCATGTGGTAGACGGCAAGAAGAAATTGTCGGAAATCATCATCAGCGGGCCGGGGAATTTGAAGATACTACCCGCCTCGTCGGGGATTCAGGAGCTGACCAAGCTAACATTTGCTCAGAAATTGGAGATATTCAATGAACTGAACACACTCTTGTGCGAATTTGACATCGTGTTGATCGACACGGCCGCCGGCATTTCCTCCAATGTACTCTATTTCAATGCCTCCGCCAACGAGATCATGGTGGTCGTCACCCCTGAGCCGACTTCCATTACCGATGCATATGCATTGATGAAAATCCTTTCGGTCAAATACCAGGAGAAGCATTTCCGGCTGATCGTCAATCTGGCAAATAATGCAAAAGAAGCCGATGACGTGAGTCGACAGCTCTGTCTGGTGGCCAATCGGTTTCTGGACGTCTCCATCGAGTATTTCGGGAAGGTGTTGGTGGACGACAAGGTGAAAGCCGGCGTTCGTAAACAGAAAGTCGTCAGTGAAATGGCCCCCATGACCCAGGCAAGCCGGAACTTCGCCGAACTGGCCCATAAACTCGTTCGATCTCAACCGATGATCCACCGCCCGGAGAGTCGACCGCTGATCTGGCGGGATATCGTTTAAGACAACAAGCTGAGCGGAAGAATTCCTAAACGTGGAGCAAAAAATATGGATCTGGCCCAATCAAGAGAAGAAAATTTTGGAAAAGAGAGCCATTTGCTGCGAAATCAGATTATCAACGAATACCTTCCCTACGTGAAGCGTATCGTCAATCGGATCGCGGTTCATCTGCCGGCCACCATCGAGGTGGATGACCTGATCAATGTGGGAATTATCGGATTGATTCAGGCCATTGAGCGGTACGATCCGACCCGGGACAATAAATTTATCACCTATGCCGTCTTTCGTATCAAGGGCGCCGTGTTGAGCGAACTGCGATCACGCGATTTTCTGGGTCGCACCACACGGAGAAAGATCCGGGATCTGGAAAAGGCCTATCTGAAGCTGGAACAGAAATTGGGTCGGGACGTGGCCGATGAGGAGGTGGCCGAAGAAATGAACATGGACCTGGAACAGTTTTATAAAGTCAAACGGATGTCCAGTATCTCTTTCGTCAGCTTCGAGGAGGTCGGGCAGGCATCGCGAAGCGATACGGCGACGATTGCCAGCTCTCTGGCATACGGTGATGCCGATGACGCGCTGTCCATGACCACGATGAAAGAGATCAAGTCCACCATCGCCCAAAATATCGATTTGCTGCCGGAAAAGGAAAAGCTTGTCGTCTCGCTGTATTATTCCGATGAATTGACCATGAAGGAGATCGGCAAAGTCATGGATATTACCGAATCCCGGGTTTCACAGATCCATGCGCAGGCCATCATTCATTTGAGAAGCAAACTGCGTCGGGAGGGGTTGCTCGAGGATTGACCGAGATCTTCGGGCAGGGACGTACATGATCGGCCGGGTTGATGAAAAGGAAAAGAGGTGAACATGTTACATGCCAGCTATGGAATTTGGGGCGTCTGCATCATCGTACTGCTGCTCGGATTCTGGATCATCAAACGGTGTTTTTCCGGAAAAAGCCCTAAAACGGCCAGTGAGTTGGATCGCGCAACCTTCAATACCACCGGCCAGGATCATGATGTCGAACATCGGGCCCTCATGTTCCTGATGGCCCAGAAAACCGATTCAATCTTGGCCGCCCTGGCGCAAACCATCATGCAGGAACGACAAAAACTGGGCGGTGTCGTCAGAAATCCGTCGAATGTAGAAGCCGTTGAGACCTTTCAGCCTGCAGCGTTACCTGTCTCGACCAGCGATCAATCATCCCATGACCAGATTCTACCCATGGCCCACGAAGGCATTGCGGTTGCGACGATTGCCCGTCAGCTGCAATTGCCCGAAGCGGAAGTCTGCATGGTTATGCGGCTGAATGCCGCCTGAACGGGCGGCCGGCGTCGTTTTTTAATAGGAAAAAAAGACCGGAAAGGCACTTGTTGCCTACCGGTTTTTGTTTTTTCGTTGGTTTAGCGAGTTCTTGGATCGTCCAATCGGCCTAAAACAGTGAGGATGCGGAAAGTATGGGTTGTGGCATACAGGTTGCAAAAAAATCTGTCAGCCATGAATCAATCCAACCCAACCCATCAGGAGTCGACCCCATGAGTGGAGGAATGTACCTTGCCGCAGCCGGCGCCCTCGTTCAGCAATTACGACTGGAGGTGCTTGCCAACAATGTGGCCAACATCAGCACCATCGGCTATAAAGGCGATCGATCCATATTTCAGATTCCGCAAGAGACCGAACCTCAGACATTTGAGACATCGATTGAAGGGGTGCAGCCCCTATCTCCTTATGCACCGCCTTTTGCTACTGTCGTTGATTTCAGTCAGGGCGCGATTCGTCAGACCGGCAACCCCTTGGATGTGGCTATCAACGGCAGCGGTTTTTTCTCAATCCAGACGCCCGAGGGGCTCCAGTATACCCGACAGGGGAATTTCACGCTGGATAGCAATGGCGTGCTGGTTACACCCGACGGCTATCCTGTGCTGGGTGAAGGCGGTGAAATCACCCTGGAGGAAGGAAGCGTCGCAATCGACCTTCAGGGAGGCGTTTACCTGGATGGTGACGAGGTGGGTCGACTGCAGATCATCGATATTTCCAACAGCGAGACGCTGAAAAAGGCCGGCAACGGACGATTCGTCGGATCGGAAGAAACGATTTCGGCTGAGCTCCCGGAAAGCACCACCTTGAGCCAGGGGTATCTGGAGGCGGCCAACGTCAACCCGGTAAGGGCCATGACCGAGATGATAGAGACGTCTAGGGCCTTTGAAGCCTACCAAAAAGTGATCCAAAGCGCAGATGAAGCCACATCCAAGAGCATTAATGATGTGGGTAAAACCATTTAAGCACCGATGAGGAGGCAACCATGATCAGAAGTCTATGGTCCGCGGCCACAGGAATGCAGGCGCAGACATTGAACATCGATGTGATTTCAAACAACCTGGCCAATGTCGGCACCTCCGGATTCAAGAAAAGCCGGGCCGATTTCCAGGACCTGCTTTACCAGACACTCCGATCGCCGGGGGTGTCGTCCTCCGCAGATACCCAGGTGCCCACCGGTATCCAGGTGGGCCACGGCGTCCGCCCGGCCGCCACCCAGAAGATGTTCACCCAGGGGGAGTTCAACCACACCCAGAATCAATTGGACATGGCCATCGAAGGCGGCGGATTCTTTCAGGTGATCCAGCCCAACGGAGAAACGGGGTATACCCGGGCGGGCACCTTCAAGTTGGACAGCGACGGCCGGGTGGTGACCTCGGACGGATTTCCCATGGAGCCGGAGCTGACCATCCCGGTCGATGCCGTCGCCGTTTCCATCGGGACCGACGGTACGGTATCCGTCCTGCTGGCCGGAGAAAACCAACCTTCGGAAATCGGCAGTATTGAACTGGCCAATTTTGTGAATCCGGCTGGTTTGAGAAGTATCGGCAGGAATCTTTTCGTTTCGTCCGCTTCATCGGGAGATGCCACCACCGGTATACCGGGTGAGGATGGATACGGCACCCTTGCACAGGGGTATCTGGAGATGTCCAACGTGAGTGTGGTGGACGAGATGGTCAACATGATCGTGGCCCAGCGGGCCTACGAAACCAACAGCAAGACCATTCAGGCCTCCGACGATATGCTTCAGACGGCAACCAACCTGAGAAGATAGGCCCGATGATGAGATACGGAATCAACCGATCCGACTATCTGGGGAAACCGGGCGTATGCCTGCTTATCATGCTCACGGTGTGTCTGAATTCACCGGCAGCATTCTCCTCGGACGGCACTTGCCTCACACTCAAAGCGGCGGGCCTGGTCGAACAGGATTCGGTTCGCCTGTCCGACATCGCCACGTTGACCGGCACCTCAAAAGACCGGATGAAGGCCCTTGGTGAAACGGTTGTGGCCAGGTCTCCGCAGCCCGGGCAGACCCGGTTCGTGGGTATCGACTACATACGCATCCGGCTCAAACAGGCTGGTGTCGACATATCATCGGTGGTTTTTAAAGGCCCCGAGGATGTGCGGATTACCCGTCAGGCAGCGACGCTGCCCACCCAACGGATACAGCGTGCGGTAGAAATGGCGATCCGCAGCCGGATGCCGTGGAAGAACGAAGATGTGACCATCAGCGATATCACCCTGGACGAAACCATTCAGCTTCCCACGGGGAGGCTGACTTACCGGATCGAGCCATCCCGCAACGAAGACTATCTGGGTCGCACGATTTTGCCCCTGCAACTCTTCGTGGACGGCGATCTGGTGCGAAAGGTTTGGGTTAACGCAACGATTTCCGTCATGGCGGATGTGGTCACCGTGGTCCGGCCCCTGGGAAAGCATGCCTATATCGAACTGGCAGACGTGTCGGTCGAGCGCCGCGATCTGTCGGATCTGTCGTCGGATACGGTCAGCCGTATCGAAGACGCCCTGGGAAATCGGACGACGCGGATGATCTATCCCCAAACCGTTCTTCAATCCTACATGTTTGCTTCACCGCCTCTGGTCAGGAAGGGTGACATCGTCAAGATTGTCGCCAGCGCCGGCCCCATGATCATTACCGCCACCGGTATGGTCAAACAGCAGGGGTGCAAGGGCGAGATGGTTCGGGTGGTGAATACGGATTCCAACCGCATCATTACGGCCCGGGTCACCGGACCGGGTGCTGTAGCAGTTAATTATTAGTGAGGTGTATCATGGTCTACCCTTTCATCGCTGACGCTGCCCGCATATGTCGGTCTGGGGTGATTATTTCTCTTTTGGGAATCGGTATGGTCGGCTGCGCCAATGGTCTTTCGGGAATGGGCACACCGGTCCAGTCCAAGGCACCCAGCTATGAACCTAACCCGCAGCCGGTCTTTTCACCCGCTGCGGCGGCAATCCCCAAATCTCAACCGGATGGCTCCTTGTGGCAGGATGACGCACCGTTGATTTCCATGTTTGCCGACCAGAAGGCCCGAACCGTGGGTGACATCGTTACCATAAAAATCGCTGAATCGTCCGAGGCCACCAACAAGGCCAGCACGGCGACGGATCGTTCGTCTTCCCTGAGCGCCAGTGTGGATGCGTTCTTCAATGCCGAAAAAGGGTATCCGGCCGACCACTCGTTTTTCAACCCCTTTGCCAAAGTGGCCGGCGGTATGGAAAGTGACTTCCAAGGCAATGGAACCACCCAACGCAGCGGAGACCTGAATGCCTATATCACCGCATTGGTGACCCAGGTGCTGCCCAACGGAAACCTGGTCGTCACCGGATCGCGGGAGGTGTTGATCAACCGGGAAAACCAGATCATCCAACTCTCCGGTGTGGTGCGGCCGCGGGATATCAACGCGGACAACCAGGTGCTTTCGACCTTCATTGCCGACGCCAGGATATCCTACAGCGGCAGCGGGGTGGTCAATGACCGGCAAAAACCCGGCTGGCTGACTGCGATCGTCATGAAGGTATGGCCCTTTTAGGCGTTAAGGACAGAAGGGGTTAAATGAAAATAAAACGCGTAGCACTCATCGCCCTGTTGGTGGTCGTCGGCCTGGGATGGCAAGGCCATGCCGGTGCGGCCAGGCTCAAGGACATCGCCGAGATCAACGGGGTGCGCATGAACCAGCTGGTGGGCTATGGTCTCGTGGTCGGGCTGGATGGGTCCGGGGACGGGAAAAAAGCCACCTTTACGGTTCAATCCATGGCCTCCATGCTGGAAAAAATGGGCGTGACCGTCGACCAGGGGGACATTCAGGTGAAAAATGTCGCTGCGGTCATGGTCACGGCCAAACTGCCGCCCTTTGCCAAACGTGGAAACCGCATCGATGTGCTGGTCAGCTCCATCGGCGATGCCGACAACCTTCAAGGTGGAACGCTCATGCTGACGCCGCTCAAGGGTATCGACGGCAAGATCTACGCGGTGGCACAGGGTCCGGTGAACACCGGTGGGTTCGGTGCCGGCGGCACGGGCTCCACGGTGGTCAAGAACTTTCCTACCGTGGGTCGCGTGCTGTCCGGGGCCATCATCGAACGGGAGGTCCCCAACGATTTCAGCGACAGCGACCGCCTGCAGTTCAGTCTGCACAATCCCGATGTCAACACGGCGGTGCGGGTGGTCGATGCGATCAACGCCCAATTTGCACATCCGGTTGCCCGTGCCCAGGATGCCGGCACCATTGAAATCGTCGTCCCTGAACAACACAAGGGAAACATGATTGCCCTGTTGGCTTCACTGAGCACGCTGGAGGTGCAGCCGGACAATGACGCCAAGGTGGTGATCAATGAACGGACCGGTACGGTGGTCATGGGAGAGCAGGTGCGTATTTCTACCATCGCCATCGCCCACGGGAATTTGAGCATCGTCGTCAAAGAAAACCTCAATGTCTCACAGCCGCTGCCCTTTTCCGACGGTCAGACGGTGGCGTCGCCCACTACTCAGATCAATGTCCAGGAGGATGCCAATCAACTGGTGGTCGTGCCCAACGGGGTGAGTATCGGCGAAGTGGTCAATGCCTTGAATGCTTTGGGCGTTACCCCCAGGGACCTGATCGCCATATTCCAGGCCATCAAGGCGGCCGGGGCGCTTCAGGCGGACCTGGAGGTGATTTGATGGCCGATGTCAACCGGATGGATATGGACGCAGCGATGGTTCAGCTGCGCGCATCCAGGGCAGACAAAACGCTCACTGCCGCTGAGTCGGGGATGCGGTACGACGGACATTCAGATGGCGAACTCGAGAATGCCAGCAAGCAGTTCGAGTCCCTGCTGCTCAATTTCATGATTCGTGAAATGCGGGCAACGGTCCCTGAATCCACCCTGTTCCCCCCAACCATGGCGGAAGAAATTTTTACGGACATGATGGATGAACAGATTGCCGGAGAGATGGCGCAAAACGGCGGCATCGGCATTTCCCGGATGATTTTCAATCAGCTCAGCGGGCAAAAATAGTCCCACCACAAGCCGGTGCGTCGATTCGCCGAATCGGAAAATTAAAGCCTTGTCTGCAAAAGGCCGATAAGAAGGGGAAACGGACCGTGATCGGTGATCATGGGTAACGAGATCAGTTGCCTTCAGGAGATCTTAAATGGAAATTCCCGAAAAAGGCCCCTTGCACAGCCTGCCCGCCCAGCACAGGCCAATTGAAGAGGTAACCCGGCCGCCTACCGAAACGACCGCAGCGCCGCGCAAAGCCGAAGAAAAGGATATCGTCAGCCTCACGGAAAGAGGCCGTGCGTTCAGGGCCGCCGCCGAACTTGCGCACTCGCTGCCTGAAATCCGTGAAGACCGGGTCATAGAATTAAAACGCAGACTTGAAGAAGGAACCTATCGCATATCGGGTCATCGTATTGCCGTGAACATGATCAACGAAGCCCTTGAAAACAACCAGGTGCTTGAACACATCGACACCCAGGCATGACCGCCAACCACAGGACAACACCATGAATGTAAAGATCATCGAATTGCTGGAGATACTGGATGAAGAGGCGGCCTGTTACCAGGAGATGCAACGGGTCCTGACCGATGAAGCAACATCGATTTCCCTCACGAGAAAGCAACGTTTCGACCAGGTTCAGCGTGAAAAGGAATTATGGGTGGCCAAGCTCCAACGGCATGAAGAAAAGAGAACAATACTGGTCGGTCAATTGTCGGAAGCCTACCGGACGGCGGGCAACGCAATGACGATCAGCCGGCTGGCGCAGGTGGTCGAGCCGTCAGCCCGGCGGCATCTGCTGGACCGCGCCGGTCGCTTGCGATCGATCATCGGCGATGTGCGTGAGAAGAACAGGCGCAACCAGCGGATGATCAACCAAAATCTGGATCTGATCAAAGGATCGTTGAAACTGTTGACCCATCTTATCGAAGACAGCTCGGTTTATCAAAAACCCGGGACCCATCAACCTTCGCTCGGTTACCATGCCGGCGGGGGGCGATTCATTTGTGGATCCGTTTGATCAAAAGGTACCCATAATGGCAAACATCATATACGGCATGTTGAACGTTGCCCGGACGGCACTGATCACCCAGCAAAAGGCGCTGGACATTACGGCCAACAACATCGCCAATGTGAACACCGAAGGCTACTCCCGGCAGCGGCTCAGTATGGAGCAGAATGAACCGGTCCGTTACGAGGGGGGAACCTTGGGCACCGGCGTCCGGGCCAACCGGACGATTCAGCGGATTTACGACCAGTTTCTGGCGGCTCAGATTGCCGGCGCCGCTTCGCAGCAGGGGCGTTGGGATGC
>JAGTUY010000195.1 GCA_018224455.1 Desulfosarcina sp. | reverse complement strand
GGACACAAAAGCCCTGGGCCTCGTGCGAAGGTATAGGGACATCGTCCGCAAGGCTCTCATGGACCACAGGGGAAGGGAGGTCGATCGCGCCGGCGACGGTTTCTTGACGAGCTTTGCCTCTGCTTACGCTGCCGTAAAATGCGCGATCACGATTCAGCGCGAGCTTTCCATGGACAACACACGTCGGGCAGATGGCATGGCGCTGCAGGCCAGAATTGGTATCGGAGCCGGCGAGCCCGTTCGCGATGGCGACGCGCTGTTCGGTTCCACCGTGAATCTCACGTCGCGCATCTGCGACTGCAGCAAGCCCGGTCAAATCATCGCTGCCAGGATTGTCCGAGAGCTTTGTATAGGGAAAGACGCTACCTTTAATTCTATAGGCTCGAAAATGCTGAAGGGATTTAACGAGCCCGCCAATCTTGAGCTCGTGGAATGGCAGGAATAGAGCAGCCATGCTGTCCGCCTCTTAATTCATAAGGATTGCTACTGACACGGTTGTGAGTTCCGGCTCGCGTATGGCGCTCGGGGAGTTGTCCGATGTTTAAACAACCATGTCATTCCATTTTCACGAAGATTTTATCACTGAGCATTAAACACTTTCCGTAAATCCAAGGATAAATATCATGAAAATACAATCGAACGAAAAGATCAAAAACCTAAAAGAAAAAGTGAAGGGCAAGATAGTGCTTCCCGGTGATCTGAATTATAACGAAGTTCGGGAAATATGGAATGCTATGATTGATCGTCGACCGGCTGTAATCGTACAGTGCGCAGAAGCCAATGATGTTTCACATGCAATTTCTTATGCCCGTGACAACGGATTAGAGATTTCCATCAGAGGTGGTGGGCACAATATTGCTGGGAGTGCTTTGTGCAATGACGGCTTGATGATCGACTTTTCTAATATGACAGCTGTAAAAGTTGATGTACAAAAAAAGCGTGCTTATGTCGAACCTGGTGCCACGCTCGGCGAATTTGATAAAGCGATACAGGCCCATGGATTAGCGACACCGACAGGGATTAATTCAACTACCGGTATTGCAGGACTGACTCTGGGTGGCGGATTTGGTTGGTTGACGCGTAAATATGGTATGACAGTCGATAATCTTATCTCCGCGAAAATGGTAACGGCGGATGGCAGGAAGATACAAGTTTCGGAAGATGAGAACACTGAACTATTCTGGGCGATTAGAGGCGGTGGAGGCAATTTTGGTGTAGTTACCCAGTTCGAATTTGCGCTACATCCCGTAGGACCTGAAATATTGGCTGGATTGATTGTTTTCCCTATCGACCAAGCAAAACAAGTTTTCGAAAAATACCGTGAATTTGTAAAATCAGCACCTGAGGAACTCAATATTTGGGTTGTCCTTCGTAAGGCCCCGCCATTGCCTTTTCTTCCCGTGAATGTACACGGTAAAGAAGTTGTTGTGTTAGCCATTTTCTATGCAGGCGATATAGCAGAAGGTGAGAAGCTTACCGATCCTTTACGTAGTTTCGGAATCGCTTATGGTGAACACATTGGAACTCAGCCATACCTACAGTGGCAGCAAGCCTTTGACCCATTGCTCACACCTGGCGCAAGAAACTACTGGAAATCCCATAATTTTATAGAATTAAGTGATGGCGCCCTTGATTCGATTATCGAGTTTGTGGGCAAAATTCCTTTTCCACAGTGTGAGATATTTGTGGGGCTCATCGCAGGCGCGGCCAATCGTGTTTCTTCGAGCGCAATGGCATACGGTCATAGGGACGCCAAGTTTGTTCTTAACGTGCACGGACGATGGGATGAGGCAGCTCAGGATAAGATCGGTATTGCATGGGCACGCGCGTTTTTTAAAGCATCTGCACCCTTTGCCTCAGCTGGCACCTATGTGAATTTTATGACTGAAGACGAAGGTGATCGGGTGGCGGCCGCTTACGGCGAAAACTATGCTCGACTGAAACAGATCAAAAAGAAGTATGATCCTAAAAATATTTTTCATAATAATCAGAACATCAAGGCTTAGAAATTATTAAAAAATAAGCCGGCTATTTTATCACTATTCCTGTGAAAAAAATAGCATCAGGAGGACCAAATGATTATTCATCAGACGTTGAACATAACTCCAACATCCTTGCAGATATCAGTTCCGGCAATTTCCAACGATGTTCGAAGATAATCGCAACAGGCCAAATCTGCGATGGTGTGGTGTTTTTTGTTGACAGGAGCCTTTTAATGGGTGCCAAAACGGAGGCTCAGGTGGTATCGTGGGGATCACCATATCATATCAGGGGGATTCCCATAATTTCCAATTGGCAAGGTGACTCAATGTATCACCAAGTCGACAATATAAAGGGAGGTTACATTTAATGGATAAGATCAATTTAGGATCAACTATACCCGCATATCCCATGCCTGTTTCGCTTGTTGGTGCCCATGTGGAGGGTCAGCCGAATTTTTTGGCCGTGGCATGGTTTACCATGGCGAGTTATAAACCACCAAGAATTGCCATCACCCTTGGGAAGGGCCATTATACTAATCCTGGAATAAAGGAAAATAAAACCTTTAGCGTTTGCTTGCCTTCGGAGGATATGGTCGAAATAACTGATTATTGCGGAATTGTCTCGGGTAAAAAATCCGATAAATCGGAAATTTTTGATCTTTTTTATGGGGAGCTGAAAACAGCCCCGCTGATCAGAGACTGTCCATTGTGCATGGAATGTAAGCTGGTGGAAATTGTTGAAAGTGGTCTAAATGAAATCTTCATTGGTGAAATTGTGGGAACCTACACAGAAGAGAAATTTCTGACTGATGGCAAATTGGATTTTAGAAAAATGAAACCTTTGATACTTTCACAACCGGACACTTCTTATTGGCGCCTTGGGCAACAGGTGGCCAAGGCTTGGAATATTGGTAAAAGATATAAAGCCAAACGCAAGTAACCGTGACTGCAGTGCTGCGCAGCATGGAAAGTCGATTTCCGGTTTGCTTGACAACCCCGCTGCAAGCGGATAGGAATTCGCTCGCTATCACGGTTCAACTTGTTCACATCAATCAAAAACCGTTTTTTATTAGCGGTATGCCCGTCCGCGATCCGGAAAAGCCTGCGATTGAGGCCGTGGCCCAGCCTTTTTCAATGCCCTACCGGCCGAGGACTGAAGTCAGAATTGGAGGCAATAAAACCAATCGCGGCTGGAAACCGCTCCTACGCTTCCCCAATCCCTCAATTCGTAATCCGGAATTCGTCACTCCGTCTTCAGGCCTCTGCCATCCGATCTCAGGCCTTCCCGCAGCAGCTGCCCGGTCCGGCGCAGCCGGCGTGGCCCGGCGATGATCCGCAGCAGGCCGTGTCCCCGGGACCGGGTATGGCTGAGGAAGCGGTGCCGGACAGGGATGAATGGGCGGACATCAACTTTTTGAGATCGCCGCTGCCGCATCGCTCGCAATAAACCGTCATTTTGTCATTGGAAACAAGAATTTCAGCCACGTGGCCGCAATCGGCACACAAAAAATCAAATAGTGGCACGCCTCCCTCCTTTTCCCATCAATGTCTGAGATCAATATCCATCAGTGTGCACAATCACCGATCTGAACGCCGTGATGGTGGCCGCAGACCTGGCTGGGTTCGAACACCGGCAGGTTGCCGGCCTTGATCATCCCTGCATTTACGCCAACGGTTCCTTCAACGGCACGATATACGGTGATGCCGTCGTTGTTGAGTTTTTTCAAGGCGCCGCCGCCGATGCCGCTCACCACGACGCCATCTACCCGCCGCCCGCCCAGGGCATCCATGGGGTTGCAGGCACCGTGCTGATGATCCTGGTCCGGGTTTTCGAAGGTCTCCACCGAATCCGTGTCCAGGTCCACAAAGACAAAAAAAGGCGCGGACCCGAAATGGCCGTGTACGTCGCTGTCGATACCTTTGTTTTCAACTACTGGAAAAGCAATTTTCATTTTACTGGATCTCCCTTTCACTTCGCTAATCGTTGCCTTGGATCGAATTGGCTTCAGGTGAATGAATGAACACTGTTTTCGCAGGGGGTCAATCCTGTACGAACCGACCGCCATACCATTGTCGTTTGCTTTCGCTTTATAGCTTAAAGTTCCGGTCGCGACAAGGTTTTCCTGGCAGGTGATGCAGCCGTTTCCTGCAACTGAACAGGGAGAGAAAAATCGAAGATATGGTTGCCTCGGCACCCCCCGTATGCTATATATTGGGTACATTGATAATGCTGGATACTAACGACGAACAAGATCGCATGCATCCATCCTTCTTATCCACCAACTTGTTTGCCCCACTCGCGGGCCCCCCCCTGCTGAGCAATGCAGTGCCCACACGCAATGGCCGGTCCGCTCCGGACGCGTCCGCGTCCATCCAGCAAACCAACCGATCGCAGGAAACAACCCATGACCTCCAGGAGGTGCGATGATATCGTTTTCAACGAGCAGACAAAAAACCTTTGTGCTGGACACCAACATCATCCTTCACGACAGTTCCTGCATCAACCAGTTCGATGAACATGATATTGTCATCCCCATTGCCGTCATCGAGGAACTTGACCGTTTTAAGAAGGGCAAGGAGATCTTGAACTGCAACGCCCGGGAGTTTGCCAGGGCCCTGGACGCATTGACCGGGGACCGCATATTCAACGGCGGCGTCACCATCGGTCCCGGAAGAGGAAAAATCACCGTCTGCCTGGACCGGGAGTTTCACGACAAGCTCAAGGCGAACTTCTCCCCTGACAAGCCGGACCACCATATTCTCAACGCCGCCTACCACATTGCCTGCGAACACGCCTTCGACCGGGTTTTTCTGGTCACCAAGGATGTCAACCTGCGCATGAAAGCCAAGTCCATCGGCCTGATGGCCCAGGATTACAGCACGGACCGGGTCCAGGCCCCGGCAGACATCTATAAGGGCACCCGCGTGGTGGAAGACATACCCGCCGCCGTGATTGACCAGCTCTACGCCAAGCCATTCGAAATGGACGCCGCCGGCCTGGAGATGGCCGAGCCTCTGCTCTCCAACGAATACCTGATCATGAAAAACGGCAGCAAGTCCGCACTGGGCGTGTTTCTTCCCCAGACCCGATCCATCCGCCGCATCGACACCCAGGTCTGTTACGGCATCCGGCCCCGCAATGCCGAACAGTGCTTTGCCATGGACGCCCTGATGAATCCGGACATCCCCCTGGTAACGATCACCGGCAAAGCCGGCACCGGCAAGACCCTGCTCGCCCTGGCCGCGGCCCTGGAGAAGCGCCGCCACTACCGGCAGATTTTCATCTCACGGCCGTCGGTTCCGCTGAGCAACAAGGACATCGGTTTTCTACCCGGTGACATCCAGTCCAAACTGGACCCCTACATGCAGCCCCTTTACGACAACCTGTCGGTCATCGAAAGCAACCAGAACGGCAAAAACGGCAGCCGGCAGGGGCGCCGGGTGAAGGAACTGCTGGATGAGGAGAAGATCGTCATCACCCCGTTGTCCTATATTCGCGGCAGAAGCATCGTAAAAGTCTTTTTCATCGTCGATGAGGCCCAAAACCTCACTCCCCATGAGGTCAAGACCATCATCACCCGGGCCGGTGAAGGCACCAAGATCGTACTCACCGGAGACATCTACCAGATCGACCACCCTTACCTGGACAGCCAGAGCAACGGGCTAAGCTACCTCATCGAGAAGATGAAAGGCCAGAACCTCTACACCCACATCAACCTGGAAAAGGGAGAGCGCAGCGAGCTTTCAGATCTGGCCATCAGTCTGCTTTAACAACGGTTCCTAAAACACCAATGACATTGAATTCAAATACTGAAGACATGGCCAACCGGGCGAAGGCCGCCATTGGCATGCTGTCGCCCCTGCCCTTCGCCGCCGACCCCCTGCCCGGCATCGGCGGCGCCATCAAGGCCACCCCGGGAAACTTTGTGGTCGAAGAGATCCTGCCCTATGCCGCCTGCGGCGAAGGGGAGCATGTCTATGTCACCTTCCGGCGCGCCGGATGGAACACCGCCGATGCCGCCCGAATCATGCAGAAGCACCTGGGCCTAGCCCCGTCGGATGTGGGCTGGGGAGGCCGCAAGGACAAAATGGCGGTGGTCGTGCAGACCCTTTCCTTTCGCTGCGGTGCCAATCGTCAACTGGCCGACGTCGATAAGAGATTGGCCGATCTGCCCTTTGAGATTCTGGCCATCGACCGCCATCGCAACAAGATCAAAACCGGCCACGTGGCCGCCAACCGCTTCACCGTCGTCGTCAGCAATCCCGGACCCGATGCACTGCCCCGGGCGCTTGCCATTGCCGATCGGCTGAAGCAAACCGGCGTGCCCAACTTTTACGGCCCCCAGCGTTTCGGCTACGGGCTGCAGAACATCCACCGGGGCTTCGCCCTGTTCTCGGCGGGGAAAAAGGGGCGCAAGGACGCATTTATGGTGTCGGTGGTCCAGTCGGCGCTATTCAACATATGGCTCAAACAACGTATGCAGGCTGGCGACTACCGCAGACTGTTGTCCGGCGACATCGTCAAAAGGACAGACACGGGGGGCATGTTCACCGTCGACGATCTGGCCATCGAAGCCCCACGCTTCACCGCTGGAGAAATTGTCTACACCGGCCCCATTTACGGATTCAAGATGAAACCGGCCATGCAGGCGGCCGGTGAAAGAGAGGCGGCGCTTTTCAGGCAATTCGGCTTCACCCCGGAGGACTTTAGACAGTACCGCTCACCGGGATCACGACGGGAGGCCATCCTGAGCCTCACGGATCTGACCCTTGCTGAAGTGGACGACGGGCTGCGCCTCGCCTTTACGCTGCCGTCCGGAGCTTACGCCACAACCGTACTGCGCGAATTCACCCGACCGTCTTAACATCCGACCGGCCAGCACCTTCGTTCAGGACCGCGTTTGAAGCGCAATAACCATAGTTTCATCGGCATGGACACCCAACCGGTTTAAGAGCAATTGCATTTATTGCTGGTGGGTCATATGAAAGGTATAGACACCAAACAATTGCAAATTGACAGTGACTGATCGTGACAAAAAAACCAGAATAATTAAAAAAAGAATCTCAAAAGCGACACTCGGCCCCTTGAACCCAGAGACCCTGAACGCCGAACATCGAACGTCCAACATTGAACGTCGAATGAAGGGCAAAAAAGCCGAACGCGGTGCCCTTAAACTCAAAATGTTTTTATTCTTCAACCGCGAACATTGAACTGTGAGTTCTGAACCCAAGGCAACGAAGACAACAACAGAAAGAGGTTTTGTCTCTATTATTTTATCAAACGATGGAGCGAAGCGATCTCATCATTCGAAGTTGGACGTTCGATGTTCGATGTTCGACGTTCATATTTTTTAGTGCCTTGAACCCTGAACCCTTGAACCCTTAAACCCTTAAACCCTTTTTCTCAACTGGAACCCATCATGCCCGACCCCATCGACACGTATTGGCAACTGCACCTTGAAAAATGCAAAAAATCCCTGGAAAAAAACAACTTCGAGGTGTTTGTGGCCGCCGACACCCAATCCGCCGGCGCTATTTTTTTAAATCGAATTCTCCCCGGAATCGAAGTAAAAACAGTGGCCTGGGGCGACTCTATGACATTTCTGGCCACCGGTGTGATGGATGTGATCAACGCCGGTACCGACATCCAGACCATCGACCCCTTTGACGTGCAGGCGTCACCGGAAGAACGACTGGCGCGCCGCCGGCAGGCCCTTCTGGCCGATCTGTTTTTCACGGGGTCCAACGCCGTCACGAAAACCGGCCTACTGGTCAACCTGGACATGGTGGGCAACCGGGTGGCCGGCATCACCTTCGGTCCCAGGCATGTGGTTCTGTTCATCGGCCGCAATAAAATTGTTGCGACGCTGGAAGACGCCATGCAGCGTGTCAAGCGATACGCCGCCCCGGCCAATGCCATCCGGCATCCTGACCTGAAGACACCCTGCATGAAAACCGCCGTTTGTGCAGACTGCAGCAGCCCGGACCGGATCTGCAACACCTGGTGCATCACGGAGAAGTCCTTTCCCAAGGGACGCATCAAAATCATCCTGATCAACCAGGACCTGGGATTGTAAAAATGGAAAACTATTTTATCGATCCGTTCCCATCATGAGCGTTCTGTCGCCATTGATGGCGCGCATGAGGAGACAGATACCATGATAAGCGCAAGAACTGCCGGACTGATGCTCCTGGTGGCCGCCGCAAGCCTGTGCATGGGGCCTGCAGGATCATCGGCCGACGATTTCGTTGACCAGCGCCAAAAGATGGTGGCGTTGCAAATTGGCGATCGGGGCATTTCAGACGCCTCCGTGTTGAAGGCGATGGCAACCGTACCTCGCCATCTATTCGTAGCGCCGGAACTGCGGGATCTGGCCTACCGCGACGCTCCACTGCCCATCGGCCACGGGCAGACCATTTCACAGCCGTATATCGTGGCCCTGATGTCGCAACTGCTGGCCGTGCAACCCGGCCAACGGGTCCTGGAAATCGGCACCGGCTCCGGTTATCAGGCAGCGGTGCTAGCCGAAATGGGCGTTCACGTTTTCACGATCGAGATTGTTCCCGAATTGGGACGCCAGGCCATCGACGTCCTGGATGCGTTGGATTACCAAAACATCCGGGTGAAAATCGGCGACGGCTACAAGGGATGGCCCGAGCATGCCCCCTTTGACGCCATCATCGTGACCTGCGCGCCGACCCGCATCCCAAAGCCGCTGACAGAGCAACTTGCCGAGGGGGGGCGCATGGTGATCCCCTCAGGAGAAAAATACGATCAACAGTTGCTGCTGTTGACCAAGCAGGCTGGAAAAATAGAGCGGGAAAAAGTCGTGGATGTCCGTTTTGTGCCCATGGTGGACGAACAGGGAAAAACCTATTGATGGCTGCGCTGCAGCACAGGGAATTACGATGACTGACAAACCGACCTACGAAGCACTTGAGCGACGGGTAACCGAGTTGGAGGAATCTAATTTCGAGCTCAAGCGGGCGGTTGAACCGCTGCGGGAAAGCGAGGCACTTTTCAGGAACCTGTTCGAACGACACGCTGCAGTTCAGTTGCTCATCGATCCCCACAACGGCAACATCATGGACGCCAATGGTGCAGCAAATGCATTCTATGGATGGACGCGTGAACAACTTCGTCAAATGCGGATTCAGGACATCAATACCCTTCCACGCCAAGAAGTAAAGATGGAGATGGAAAAAGCCAAGACCAAGCAGCGAGTCTATTTTGAATTCCAACACCGGCTGGCGGATGGATCCATCCGGGAGGTGGAGGTGTTCAGCAGCAAAATCCAGGTAAAAGGAAGCGATCTCCTTCACTCGATTATTCATGACGTCAGCGCACGCAAGCAGGCAGAAAAGGCTCTGAGGGAGAGTGAGCAGAGTTTTAGTCAGCTCTTCGAGTCGGCACCGGTCCCGATGGCCTATGCCTCAGATGTCGATGGATACAAGGAGACGACCTGGAATGAGGCCTGGTACCATACCTTCGGCTATGCCCGGGAACAGGCGGAAGGCCGGAGTGGAGACGATATCGGACTGTGGGTCAATTCGGCAGATCGCAATCGTTTTATCGAGACGGCCAATCAGCAGCATTACGTTACCGATTTCGAGACCCTCCTGCGTGGCCGCGATGGGGCTGTCCACAACTGTCTGTTGTTCGGCCGCTTCATCGACAAGACCGGCCACCGGCTTCTGATGGCGGTCTATCTTGATATCACCCACCGCAAGCGGGCGGATGAAGAACGGGAGAAACTCCAGGCACAATTGAGCCAGGCCCAAAAGATGGAGTCGGTCGGCCGCCTGGCCGGCGGGGTGGCCCATGACTTCAATAATATGCTGGGGGCGATCCTTGGCTATACGGAATTGGGCATGCTGCGAGTCAGCCCGACGGATCCGACCTATGGGACCCTGGCAGATATCCAAAAGGCAGCCCAAAGGTCTGCCAACCTCACCCGGCAGCTGCTTGCCTTTGCCCGCAAGCAGGCCGTGGCGCCCAAGTTGCTCGACCTGAACGAGACCTTGGAAGGCATGCTCAAGATGCTGCGGCGGCTCATCGGTGAAAACATCGACTTGGCCTGGCTGCCGGGCAAGGACCTGGATCCGGTCAGAATGGACCCCTCTCAGATCGAACAGTTGCTGGCCAATCTGTGCGTCAACGCCCGGGACGCTATCCGGGATACGGGTAAGATCTCTGTCGAGACGGGTGCCGTCACCTTTGACGAAATTTACTGCGCCGCACATGTGGGGTCTGTCCCCGGCAAGTACGTGCTGCTGGCTGTGAGCGACAATGGCTGCGGCATGGACGCCGAGACGCGTTCGCACCTGTTCGAACCCTTCTTCACCACCAAAGCGGTGGGCAAAGGCACTGGCCTGGGGCTGGCCACCATCTACGGCATCGTCAAGCAGAACAACGGCTTCATCGATGTACACAGCCAGCCGGGCCAGGGCACGACCGTCAAGATTTACCTCCCCCGGAACACGGCTGAGACTGGCAGGACGACGAAGAAGAAGGATGCGGCACAGGCGGCCGAACGCGGTCACGAAACCATCCTTATCGTCGAAGACGAGCCCATGATCCTGGATATCACAACGAAGATGCTCGAACACCAGGGATACACGGTGCAGGCCGCCGCCACGCCGGGTGAGGCGATCCGTCTGGCGCGGGAGCATGCCGGCGAGATCCACCTGCTCATGACCGACGTGGTTATGCCCGAGATGAACGGCAGGGACCTGGCCAAGAACCTGTTGTCGCTCTATCCGAACCTCAAGCGCCTGTTCATGTCCGGCTACACGGCCGACGTCATCGCTCATCACGGCGTTCTGGACGAAGGTGTTCAGTTTATCCAGAAACCCTTTTTAGTGCAGGCGCTGGCTAATAAGGTTCGGGAGGTGCTGGACGAGCCGAAATAGGCGACTCGAGGATAATCATCCTAATCCAGTTGCGGTTTTAATGGGTGTTATTACGGGAATTGCAGGCGGCATGATCCGGGATGTGTTGACCGGCAGAATGCCGATAGGGTCTCGCTGTTTGTTCGAACCCAATTCAAATTAACACAGTCAATTCAGACTCAATCCAACTCGATCCTTTCCGGTGTTTTTGACTCTGAACATCGCCTGGTCTGCCAAGGCAAGCAACTCTTCGATGTCACGTGCATTATCAGGAAAGGTCGCTACACCAAAACTGGCTGTCACCTCAACTTTACGGCCCCAACGGGTCAGAAAAGTGGCGGTTTTGATGGCGTCTCTAATCCTTCTAGCGGTTTCAGCGGCGTGTAATCTGGCGGTATCCGGTAGCACCACCACAAACTCATCCCCGCCATAGGCAACGGCAAAGGATGCCTCTCCAAGGCACCCTTGAATCTTTTGGGCAATTTCTCGCAGCGTCCGGCTGCCGTTAAGGTGCCCTTCCGTATCGACAACCTTCTTGAAATCATCGATGTCCATGAAAATAAGGGAAAAACACCCCTCCGCGGCATTACATTTTTCAACGAGCACTTCCAGTGAACGATAGAAGAAGCGCTGGTTGTAGAGTCCGGTCAAGCTGTCTCGGATGGTCATATCGCGCAACTTTCTGTAGCGGCGAGTATTCTCCATCGCGATTGCCAAATAGTCTGAAACGATGGTCAGCAATTCAATACTCTGCTTATCCAGCGCCTTGGGATTGACCATTTCGAGAACTCCCAGCGTACGGCCGGCGAACACGATGGGAACGCAAACCAATGATTGGGTGCGATAGCCGGATAACTCATCCACCTTGTCATCAAAAAATTCGTACCGCTTGACATCCTCCAGCACGAGCAATTCCTGCTTTAACGCACACTGACCGGCCGCACCTTGTCCGAGGGCCAGTCGAAAGTCTTTCATTTGCTCCAGATCCAGATCGATGCTCAACTCGAATCGCAATGTTTCGGTTGCCTCGTCCATAAGCAAAAGCGACCAGCACTCGGAAGGAAAGAGCTTGGAAACTTTTTCCAGAACCCGCTCCAAAAGCCGATTCGGGTCTAGCTCAGAAGTCAGCGCTTTACCAAAATCCAGACAACTCAGCAACTGGTGACGATTTAACCCACTGCTATCTTTCATTTTAACTCCGCAATTGGGTTAAAGCAGGCCAAGGCGTTGAGGGAGCTGGACTCCGCGCCTGAAGGCAGAAAAAAAAGGCTGCTTCCGGAAAAAGCGCGGGAAGGCAGTCGATTGAGTGGACCTTCCTGTGAGTATACGTGCCTGGATGAGAATTAGATGGTCGCTCGGCCATTGGACCCCTTGCCATGGATTGTCATCTCGAAAACCCAAATTTTTCTCTCATAACAAACACCGCGAAAATAAACAATAAGCACTAAATAAACCAGCAACCATCAATAAAATGGGAGGTCTCGAAATCAGGTAAAAAATATCTTATTGCATTTTTCAGCTTCATGCAATATATTTGCATTGGGTTTTTAGCTTCAATATTTCATATAACTCATCTATATATTTATGTTTTATAAAATATATAAAAAGTTTTCCTATTTAGGTGAAAACTATTGAGTTGCAAAACATTAACGGGGCGGAATGATCTGCACTAAGAAGGAGGGCAAAAAATGTATCGCCTTGTTCGCTTTTTTTTCATTTCTATCGCTATTGTAAATGTCCTGCCGGTGATTTGCTTGGGAGCTGGCAAGCTTCCTGTATTTGTCAGCATCGTACCGCAAAAATACTTTGTGCAACAAATTGGCAAGGATTTGGTGGACGTCCAGGTCATGGTCCAGCCCGGTGCCGATCCACATACGTATGAACCCAAACCACAGCAGATGGTCAACATTTCCAGGGCAAAATTATATTTCGCGATAGGGATCGAATTTGAAAAGGCAAAATTAAATAAAATAACGGCAACCAATCCCAATCTCAAGATAATCCACGCTGACCATGGCATCCAAAAGCTCGCCATGAAGGCTCACCACCATCATGATGACCAGGCAGAGGAATATCATGAAGGCGAACACCACGAAGCCGATCACGATCATAAAGAGGGAGAACACCATGGCGAGGCCGCGCATGATCAAGACCATCACCAACATGCCGGCCTTGATCCCCACATCTGGTTGTCGCCACCGCTGGTGAAAATCCAGGCCCGAAACATACTGGCTGCGCTACAGGATGCCGACCCGGTGCATCGGAGTGTCTATGAAGCCAACTTCAGGGCATTCACAGCGCAGATCGACCAACTGGACGCCGATCTGAAAAAGACCTTCGCGGGAAAAACGGGCCTGCAGTTTATTGTATTCCATCCGGCCTGGGGGTATTTTGCGCATGCCTATGGGTTGAAACAGGTGCCTATCGAGATTGAAGGCAAGGACCCCAAACCGGCCCAGCTAAAAGCGTTGATCGAGCATGCCAGGGAAAACGGAATCAAGGTGGTTTTCGTTCAACCCCAGTTTGCAACCAAAAGCGCCGAACTCATCGCACGGGAGATCGGCGGCCAGGTGGCCTTTGCCGATCCTATGGCTGAAGACTGGATGGCTAACTTGCGTCAGGTCGCAGACAAGTTTAAGGCTGCATTGAAATAGGTAAATGGATGCCTCATGGCGATCATCGAAATCAAGAATCTTGACTTCGCCTATAACGGAGAAGCCGTATTAAAGGATGTGAACCTTGCCGTCCGGCAGAAGGATTTCGTGGCTATTATCGGCCCCAACGGCGGCGGCAAGACCACCCTGCTGAAACTGATGCTGGGCTTGCTGACGCCGGAGAAGGGGACGGTTCGTGTTGATGGCAAATCTCCCCAAGAGGCTTCACCATGCATCGGCTACGTGCCGCAGGATGTGCACACGAACCGCAGTTTTCCGATCACGGCCATCGACGTGGTGTTGATGGGAACACTCGATCCAAAGAATCGTTTGTCCCGACGAACCGCAGCCAACCGCCGCGATGCCTTGAAGGCCCTTAAACGCATGGAAATGGACGCCCACGCCGACAAGAAAATCGGTACGCTTTCCGGAGGCCAGCGCCAGCGGGTGTTTATCGCCCGGGCACTGGTGTCTGCACCCAAGCTGCTTTTACTGGATGAACCCACCGCCAGCATCGACACCAAGGGGCAGGCGGATTTTTACCGGCTCCTCAGAGAACTCAACCAGGACATTACGGTTTTGGTGGTCAGCCATGACCTGCTGGTAATATCCCGCTATGTGAAATCGGTGGCCTGCGTTAACAAAAAGCTGCATTATCATGACCAGGCCGAAATCACCGGCGACATGCTGGAAACCATGTACCCCTGCATCGTCGAGGAGGTCTGTCCGGTAGAACTGGTGGCCCACGGTCTGCCCCACCGGGTGCTGTCGGACCACGAGAAGCAACCCCAATGATTGAAGCCTTTCAATTTGACTTCATGCGCAACGCGCTGGCCGCCGGTCTCCTGGCCAGCGTTATTTGCGGGATCATGGGCACCCTCGTGGTGGTCAACCGCATCGTCTTTCTTTCCGGCGGCATCGCCCATGCCGCGTACGGCGGCATCGGGCTGGCGTTTTATTTCAACTGGCCCTATTTGCCGAGCACCATCGGTTTTTCTCTGTTCGCCGCCATGGTGATGGCGGCCATCAGCCATGCCGTCAAGCACCGTGCCGATACGATCATCGGGGTCATATGGGCGCTCGGAATGGCTTTTGGCATTATTTTGATCGACATGACACCCGGTTATAACGTGGATCTGATGAGCTATCTGTTCGGCAGTATCCTCACCGTTCCCAGATCCGATCTTTTGATCATGGCTGTTGTCGGCGTGGTCATGACGACCCTGGTTGTCTATTATTACCAGGACCTCTTGGCCATGTCCTATGATGAGGAGTTCGCCCAAATCAGGGGCGTTCCGGTCAAAAAGCTCTATTTCGGCTTGATCGGCATGTTGGCGGTCACCATTGTTCTGGTCATACAGGTCGTCGGTCTCATTCTGGTCATCGCCCTTTTGACGATTCCTCCATTTATTGTCGAAAAATACGCCAACAGCTTGGTTCAAATGATGGTGGCCTCAAGTTTGCTCGGGGCCGTGTTTACCGTTACCGGTTTGTGGTTCTCATACCGCTACAATCTCACATCAGGCGCTTCGATTATCATGGTCTCCGGTATCGTCTTTTTGATTTCCTTGGCGGTGGACAAGATACGCGGTGCTGCCCAAAAAGGAAGCGCCTGATGCCATTAACAAGGTTAACCCATGTGCCATCACTGCAATTATGAAGAATTGCTGTCAGGAGCGGATTTAGAGGCGACACCGAATCGGGTGCGCGTCCTGGAAGTCGTAGGAGATAACCGATTTCCCCTTTCCGCGAGTGACATCTATAAAATACTGGAGCGCAGCAGCACGATCAATCGGGTGACGGTCTACCGCATTCTCGACCGATTGGTGGAGAACGGCGTCGTTGAACGCATCAGCACGGGTGGCCGAGCATTTTATTACGGTCTGGCCCCCAATGATTACCACCAACCGCACCCTCATTTTTACTGTAAAATGTGCGGACAAATGGATTGCTTAAGCCCGGAAAGCCTAACTGTTGACACCGAAGCACTGTGGAAGACGTATCCCGGCCGAATTGATAAGGTGGAAGTTCGTATTGACGGAATCTGCAAAAATTGCGAAAAACGTCAAACAGAATAAAAAGCACTGAATCGGGCAATCAATGGCCCCGGAATAATAACCAAAGGAGGCTTCCCCATGGCAAATTGTTGTGACATGAAAGAAGGTGATCTGTATCTCTGCAATACCTGCGGACTTGAATTGGTAGTCAAAAAAGCCTGTGCCTGCAGTTCAGGATCGGAGGATGCATGTAGCGTTCCCCTGATGTGCTGCGGCAAGGAGATGGACAAAAAAAGCAGGTAATTTTTGCCCACGATACGCGATGCACAACGAGGGAGTGTTTTTCGTTGTATCGTGATGCATGCTTTCGTGCATCTGCTATCACGGTTGCGTACACGATAAAATCAAAAACGTCCCGTCAACCCACCTTCAAAGGCTTTGGCACGGATCATTACCGGCACCCGTCCGAACCCGTTAGGATTAGTTGACATGCGACAGAGGCCACGATTGCCTTTGTGCCCTCATAAGCG
>JAGTUY010000194.1 GCA_018224455.1 Desulfosarcina sp. | reverse complement strand
TTCAAGGTTCTCCTGGCCCTGGCTGCAACCGGCGTCACCCCACACCCCATCGCCTGCCATCCCCATCCGGAACCGCTTGGCGGCGGCGCCCTGCTGATGCGCTTCCTGCCGGGCAAGCCCCTGGACTACCGGCGCGACCTGGAACGTGCCGCGCAGATTTTCGCCCACATCCACGCTGTCCCGGTGCCTGCGGGCCTGATCGTCCAGGCCGACTCCGTGACGGACATTGCCCGGGAGAGCGCGGGGCTGCTCGACCGTTTTGCCGACCACCCGCGGCGCGAGGCGCGCGATCAAATCCGGGCGTACCTTGACGACGTTCTCGATCTGGCCGAACGGACCCGCCCCCTGTTCGCTGGTGAGGCGCTTTGCATTGTCAATACCGAGGTCAACGCAGGCAACTTTCTGATCGGTGAGGCCGGCGCTTACCTGGTGGATTGGGAAAAGGCCGTGGCATCCTGCCGTTATCAAGATCTGGGCCATTTTATGGTTCCCACCACCACCCTGTGGAAGAGCGACATCATCCTGACGCCGGATGAGAAAAAACGGTTCCTGGCAGCCTACCGACGTATGGCCTGCCCGGACATGGACATGGACGAACTGGTCACCAAAACCCGGGTGCTGGAAAAGACGATCCTGCTGCGCGCGCTCGCCTGGTGTTTCATGGCCTGGTATGAATACACCCAGACCAACCGGCCCCTGCGGAATCCGCAGACCTTTGCCAAAATCGAACAATATTTGGATGATATCCCATGGATCTTAGCGTCTGTAAAATAACCAAGCGCTTCAAAAACCGAACTGTTCTGGCCGACATCAGTTTTGATGTCGGCCCACGGGAACTGGTATCCATCGTCGGTCCCTCGGGCGTGGGCAAAACCACCCTGCTCAAGATCATCGCCCAGTTGGACCGCCCAGACGCCGGAGTGGTCAACTTCTCGCATCCGCCGACCAAAAAGCATCCGGTAATCATCGTTTTTCAGGATTATGTGCTTTTCCCTGCCATGACCGTCAGGGGCAACATCGGTTTCGGCCTGCGGGCCCGGAAAATGGGAAAGCAGCAGATTGGTTTTCAGGTGGACCGTATGCTCGACTATTTCCAGCTTGCAAATATGGGCGAACATTACCCCTCCCAGCTGTCTGCCGGGCAGAAGCAGCGGGTGGCGATCGCACGCGCCATGATCGTCAACCCGGCGGTGCTGCTGTTAGACGAGCCCTTCGCCAACCTGGATCGTAACCTGAAAATGGAAACTGCGCGTTTCATCCGCCAAACCCAGCAGGCGTTCGGTATCCCCACCATCAGCGTGACCCACGATCTGGAAGAGGCCTTTGCCATGTCCGATCGCATCGGCGTTCTGCTGGACGGCCGCCTCCGACAGTTCGATACTCCCAAGCAGGTGTATTTCAACTCCGCTTCACCGAATGTGGCGCGATTTTTGGGACCGGTGAACACCATCCCCGAAGATGTGTTCGCCCGGTTCCAGGTCAACGGGTACAACGGCGGTCGCAATTCGTCCGGCGTTATTCTGGCCCGGCCGGAAAACCTGATCATGACCGCCGATGAAGAGGGCCCCGGCCGCATCGTGGAAAAAACGTTTGCCGGTCACTACTCGGCGTATACCATTGATTTACAAGGAACCGCTTACACCGCTTACAGCCAGGACGATCGGTTCATGCCAGGCCAGCGGGTGGTGTTGACCCTCAAACCGTATTGAAGGAGAGGCCACGATGAAAAGAACACTAGTCATCATCGCTCTGTATTTTACCATGACAGCGCCAACGGGGCTATATGCTCAGACAGCCGATGCCGACCTGGCAAAAACCCCGTTTTCCCGGATTGAAGAACAAGCTCGGGGCAGTCAGGTCAGTTGGTACATGTTCGGCGGCTGGGCCCATGTCAATACCTGGGTGGACACCTATGTGGCCGGGGAAATGAAAACGCGCTACGACATCGATCTCGTTCGGGTTCCCATGGATGCCGGGGTATTCGTCAACAAACTGCTCAATGAAAAAGCGGCAGGCAAGAAAAAGGGCAATATCGACCTGCTCTGGATCAACGGCGAGAATTTCAAGAATGCCAGGGAGGCGGGCCTGCTGTTCGGCCCTTTTGCCCAAAAACTGCCCAACGTTCAGCAGGTTGTGGATCCGGACAGCATCGCCTTTGATTTCGGCTTTCCGGTGGACGGCTATGAAGCGCCCTATGGACGCGCCCAGTTTGTCTTCGAATACGACACGGCCCAGATCGCCGAACCGCCGACGACCATGGCCGCCTTGAAGCAATGGATCCACGCCAACCCAGGCCGCTTCACCTACCCCCAGCCGCCGGATTTCACGGGATCGGCCTTCATCCGTCAGGTCTTCTACGCGGTCACCGGCGGCCACGCGCAATACCTCGCCGGCTGGGACCCCGATCTTTTCGCACGCAAGGCGCCCCTGCTCTGGCAATGGCTCAACGACGTCGAACCCTATTTGTGGCAAAAAGGCCGCACCTATCCCCAGGACAGCGCGTTTCTGGACACGCTCTTCTCCAGGGGCGAGGTGGGTCTGGGCATGTCCTACCACCCGCCCCATGCCCAGAACAAAATCATCGAAGGCACCTATCCGGAAACCGTACGGACATTCGTGATGCAGGACGGATCGATCTACAATATCCATTTCACGGCGATTCCCTTCAACAGTCCCAACAAGTCCGGAGCCATGGTGCTGGCGAATTTTCTCATCTCCGTGGATGCACAACTGTCCAAGTACCGTCCCGAGAACTGGGGTGACTTTCCGGCACTGGATCCCAAGCGATTGTCTCCGCAAGACAAGCGACGGTTCCAAGCAGTCGATCTGGGTCCAGCGACGCTGGGGCCGGAACAATTGAATCCGGTGGCGGTTCCGGAAATTCCGGCCGATTACCTGGAAGCGATAGAGCAGGGATGGCGGGACCATGTCCTCAACGAGTAGTCTCATCCTGAAGTTGAGCCCCCTGGCATTGCCCTACCTGGCGCTATTCTGCGGCGGGGTCTTCTTAACCGTTTGCCAGTCCTTTGGTCTCCTCACCCCGCTGCCCTACCCGGGCGGGATGGTGGACGCCTACCTGGAGCTGTTGACCGATTCGTCCTTTTTCGCCTCGTTCGTTTTTTCGTTGGGGGTGGCGGCGGTCTCGGCCGCCTCCGCCGTGACGATCGGCACCCTGCTTGCCTATAGAATTTGGAAGCTGCCCGGAAGGCTGGCCACCGTCGCCCTGGTCTACAAGATTCCCCTGGTCCTTCCGCATATTGCCGTTGCCTTTGTGGTGTTGGTTTTTTGGAGCCAATCGGGCATTCTGGCCTCGGCCGCCCATCAATTGGGCCTGATTCGATCCATGACTGAATTCCCCAATGTCCTCTACTCCGGCTGGGGCATCGGGATGATACTGGCCTACACCCTCAAAGGTACCCCTTTCGCCATGCTCTTGGTCATGGCCATGCTGGTCCGGTTCGATGCCAGACAGATCCAGACCGCGGACATGCTCGGCGCCTCGGGTCTGAGGATCTTCTTCAGCGTTGTCCTGCCCCGCCTGGCCCCAGCCATGCACACGGGTTTCATCATTCTTTTTCTGTATAGCTTCGGCGCCTTTGACATCCCCTACATCTTAAGCGAAAGCCGGCCCGGCATGCTCAGCATCCAGGTCTACAACCTCTATTTTAAGCACGACCTGGCTCGGCGGCCCGAGGCCATGGCCATTTTGACCATCATGTTCGGCTTTGCCGTGCTCTTCATCGTTGCCTATTCCAAGGTCGTCCGCCGCCTTGAAGACGGAGTGAGAAAACTATGAAGCATCTCGTCACACTTCTGGTACTCGCCATGCTCTTTGTCCTGCCCGTGGTCGTTCTAATGTTGATCGGCTTGGCTCCTGGCTGGCGTTTCCCCCATGTCTGGCCGGATGAGTTTTCCCCGCAGGCCATCGCCTACCTGGTCCGGAACCATGAGCGGATCCTCACATCATTGAGCTCCTCGTTGCTTTTCTCCATGCTGACGGTCCTTGCCACGCTTCCCATGTGCCTGATTCCGGCCGCCGTCTTCGCCAGGGTCGATTTTCCGGGCAAGGCGCTGGTGGAGGGGCTCCTGCTCACCCCGGCCCTGGTCCCGCCCATGACTTTTGCCATGGGTCTGCATTACGTTTTCATTAAATTGTCTTTAACGGAAACCATGCTGGGGGTCGTCATCATGTTGGCCATGTTCAGTTATCCATATATGTTCCGGGCCCTGGTGGCCGGCTTCCAAAGCATGGGGGAGGATTATCGGATGTGCGCCCGGAATCTGGGGGCCGGGCCCCTTGCAATCATGTTGAAGGTGGAACTGCCGCTGCTTATCCCGGCGGTAATTGCTGGAGGAAGTGTGGTTTTCCTGGTGGCCTTTTCGGAGTATTTTTTGGTATTTCTTATTGGCGGAGGCAGCGTGGACTCCTTCACCGGAACTTTGTTTCCGCTGCTCTCCTCGTCCAATCGGTCCCTCGCGGCCGTCTTGACCCTGATCTTTCTGTTCCTCCCCATCGCCCTGTTCGTAATCATGGACACTACATTATTGAGGCTTTACCGTAAAATGCAAATGATCTGATAAACCGATTTACCTTTTATTCGTCAGCAGAGACGGTACTTTTATTCTCCATTTGATTCGACTTCAGAAAAGGCCAACAATTTGGCTCGTGTCAAAACCAGTGCATCCATCGAGTAACATCCACAATGGCTTGGCTGAACGTCAGTTGGCGTTCCCATCACGGGTCGGATGCGCGCAGCCGAAGGTAAAGCGGAGTGATTGGTTCCAGCGCAAAGTGGCGATCGGCTAACGTAAAGCCGCGCCTTGCCTCCATCACAACCAAATTCAGCGGGTAGGTGACGCTGGAATCCTGGCGCTGGATAACCACATCCAAGCCGAAGCCATCGGATTCCTTCACTCCGCAGTAGGTGAATTCCAGGCCTTCGGACAACAGCGGTTGATTCGGTGGAAGCACGAAGCAATCGCCGGTCGCCTTTGCCGGCCACGGCCACGGGGCCGCCCCCAGCCTGCCGGCATCCCGCCCGTAAACGTAATTCCCTTTTTTCCGGGAGACAAGGGGGCCGAGCGACGGATGCCCATAAAGACAAAAAAAGGGGGCGCC
>JAGTUY010000193.1 GCA_018224455.1 Desulfosarcina sp. | reverse complement strand
GTCACTGCCACCATCAACGGTCTAGCTCTGGAAAAGGGGCTCAAACGCCTGCTGCGCAGCCTCAATCACTCGATCGTCTGGGAGTCGGACAAGATCGTCACCATCACGGTGTTCGGAAAGGCCGACCCCGTCAATACCGACAGCGCTACATCGTTTCCATCGCCGCCCCAGACCTATCAGGAAGAAATCGAACCGGCCACCGAGGATGAGCCTGCGCCGGCAGACGAACCGGAACCGGCAGATGCTGCAGTGGAAGCGGCCGAAACCGAAGCCGCAGCGGCGGAGGAAGCCAATCGTGAACAGGGCGAAGATGCCTCAACCCCGGAGGCTGCCATCCCGAGCGACACGTCCGCTGCGGAAGGCGCCGGGGCAGGCAATCAGCCTGACGTGGAATGACCCAAGTACCGGCGATGCCTATCGATTTTTGCCTGACTATTTCCTGCCTTCTTCCCGCACCATTTGACGCTTCTTTTGAGCCCGCGGTATGGCATTGTCTGGCTTCAGTGCTTACAATAACCGGATGATATCGATTAGAAACAAAACACCGGCCATCAGTGCAAGCCATTCCGGCAACAACATCGCACAATCTGATGGCGGTCTGCGATATGCCGACGGGCGAAGGGACGGTCCGGATGAACTTTCTTGAAGCACCCGATTTCATTGCACCCAGCCAGACTGCCACGAAAACACAAAAGGCCCTGGACACGCTGCGTTTTGACAACCGCTTCACCCGTGACCTGCCTGCCGATCCTGATCGTCAAAACCGGCGCCGTCAGGTGACGGGAGCGTGCTACTCACTGGTCAAGCCCACGCCCGTGGCGGCGCCCCGACTGGTGGCCTATTCGCGGGAGGCGGCCGACCTGCTGGGCCTTTCAAAAAAGGCCTGCGAATCAGATGCGTTTACCCAGGTGTTCACCGGCAACCGCCTGCTGCCGGGCATGCAACCCTTTGCCATGTGCTACGGCGGTCATCAGTTCGGCAACTGGGCCGGACAGTTGGGGGACGGCCGGGCCATCAACCTGGGCGAAATCGTTAATGGGCATTCGCAGCGCTGGATGCTGCAGCTGAAAGGGGCCGGCCCAACGCCTTATTCACGAACGGCCGACGGCCTGGCGGTGCTGCGCTCGTCGGTGCGCGAGTTCCTGTGCAGCGAGGCCATGTTTCACCTGGGCGTACCCACCACCCGCGCACTGAGTCTGACCCTGACCGGTGAGGAGGTGGAGCGGGACATGTTCTACGACGGTCATCCCAAACTGGAGCCCGGGGCCGTGGTCTGCCGGGTGTCGCCGTCGTTTACGCGCTTCGGCAGCTTTCAGATCTTCGCCGCCCGCGGCGAAATGGACGTATTGAAGCAGCTGGCGGACCATACGCTCCGCACCGATTTCCCCCACCTGGGCGAACCGTCGCCGGATGTCTACCTGCAATGGTTTGCGGAGGTGTGCCGCCGCACCGCCGACATGATCGTCCACTGGATGCGGGTGGGATTCGTGCACGGCGTGATGAACACGGACAATATGTCCATTCTCGGCCTGACTATCGACTACGGCCCCTACGGCTGGCTGGAAAGTTACGACCCCGACTGGACGCCCAACACCACCGACGCCGCCGGGCGCCGCTACCGTTTCGGCCATCAACCGGCCATTGCCCAGTGGAATCTCGCCCAGCTGGCCAACGCCATCTATCCGCTGATCGGCCAGGTCGAGCCCCTGCAGGCGGTCCTGGACGATTACGTGAACAGTTACCAGCAGGGCTGGCGGCAGATGATGGCCCGCAAGCTGGGATTGAAGGCATACGATCCGGCAACGGACGAGGCGTTGATCAGCGAACTGCTGGCCATACTGCCCCTGGTCGAAACCGACATGACCATCTTCTTCCGCCGGCTCGCCCGGCTGGACGGAGAAGCCCCCTCCCTGGCAGCCGTCGATGACGAAGCACTCATGGCCCCGCTCATGGACGCCTATTACGTTCCCGACCAGTTGGCGGCTGACCTGCGCAGCCGGACCGCCAACTGGCTTCGACGCTACCTGGAACGGGCCGGCCGGGACAATACGTCCCATCAGACCCGGCGCCGTCGCATGAATGCGGTCAACCCCAAATACGTGCTGCGCAACTACATGGCTCAAATGGCCATCGACAAGGCCGAACAGGATGATTTTTCGCTGATTCACGACCTGCTCGACCTGCTGCGTCGCCCCTACGACGAGCAGCCGGAAAAGGAAGCCTTTGCCGCCAGACGCCCGGATTGGGCCCGCCATCGCCCCGGCTGCTCGATGCTGTCGTGCAGTTCATGATGTGCAGACGGGCCGCACTCATCGTTGACTTGCACAACCGTTCGGCATGATTCATCGTCAAGGTAGGGGATGGATGCGTTCAAGATGGTTTGCGGGGGATGCGGACAGATCTTCGATGTGTGCGATATGGACACGGTCGACCAGCTGAAAACCACGGAAAAGGGTTGATCATCTATTGTTATTGAACGGCTTCGGCGATAGCCTCGAAGGCGCGAATCAGTGTAAAATCGATATCCTCATCCACGGGTTCTTCCTGTGCGGACACCTTGACGATGACTACCTCTTTGTGGGGGTCGACCCACAGCCACTGCCCATGAATGCCGATCGCACAAAAGGCGCCCGAAGTGCTGCCGGTTTGATACCATTGGCTGCGGTAGCGGCCGGTTGGAAGCATTTGGTAAAAATCGCCTTTTCGCCACGGCTCGCTGTCGCCGCCGCTTCGAATGTCCTGCACCCACCATTCGGGCACTATCTCTCTGCCCCCCAACCGCATCATCTCGCCAAAGCGGGCCAAATCCCGGGGAAGCGCACAAATTCCACCTGCCGAGCGCGGCGATCCGATCGCGTCGACGGTCACATAAGCCCTGGCTTCCGCCCCCATGGGCTTCCAGATCATGTCGGAAAACAGGCTGGTAAAATCCTGGCCTGAGGCCCGCTCTACCAACCAACCCAGAAGATCCGAATTTGGTGAAAGATAGCGAAAAACGGTTCCATGAGGTTCCGGCGCCGGTGATAGGGATGCCAAAAAATCGTGAAGGGTGCCGGGGTCTTCTCCCGGTTCGGCCGGGTTCCAGAGCATGGCACGTCTATAGCTGGCGAATTCGCCCCTTTTGTCGAGGTAGGCTTCGGTGAATGAGGAGCTGACGGTCATGTCGAGCACATGGCGCACCGTGCAGTCACCATATGCTGAATGGGATACCTCCGGAATGTATCGGGCCACCGGACTGTCCGGGTCAAGCCGGCCCTGATCGACCAGGATTCCAGTCAATGCCCCGGCAAGCGACTTGCTGACTGAGAACAGAATATGCGGGCGTGCCCCGTCATAACCGTTCAGATAGCGTTCAGCGACAACTCGTCCTCCCCGCAGTACGACCAGCCCCCGGGTGGCGGTTGAACCGAGCACCTCCGCCAATTGCCGCTCCTGCCCGTGTTGATCTTCGAAAACGATGGCGTCGATAGCTTGCGGGTCGGTTGAAAGGCCGCAGGTCCGCCCCGACGCGTGGATGAAGGAAACCGGGATGATTTCATCTACACGATGAAAGGACTGCGTGCTATACGGTGCAGTCCGCCAGTTGGCAAGTGTGACCGTCGATTCCATGTGTTCCTCAGGCAACGGGTCGTTCAGATGGGGGAAAATAAGAACAAGAGGATCCGGCAACCAGATCCCCTTGTTTTTTTAATGCCAACACGGTTAACAAATACAGAAGGTGTCGATATTTGTCCCGCTGGAACGTTATTTGGTCAACTCCGTCCAGATAGCGGTGTAATATTCGGTGGCCTCTTTGGAACAGGCTGGGAAAAACATGCCGGCATCCTTGAACTCATCGGGAATATTGATCGCTGACGCGGTTTTCATCTCATCCGGCATGAAGGCTTCCGAACCGCTGATGCCGTTGGCGTAGCGCGCAAAGGTGGAAATCAGCGCGGCATTTTCCGGATCCATGATGAAGTTCAAAAACAGTTTGGCGGTCTCGACGTTTTTGGCGTCTTTCAGCACGAGCGCATTATCCATCCAGATCTCGTAGCCTTCACGCGGGTAACCGAATTTGATTGACGGTTTGGCCAGCCCCGCCCGGTAGACCGCACCGTTCCAGTAAAGGGCCGCAGAAAAGTCGCCGCGCGGCATTTTTTCTGTCAGACCATAGTCCATTGAAACCCACTTCGGTTTTGCCGCCATCAGGAGATCACGCGCTTTTTTCAGGGCCACTTTGTCGGTGGTGCAGGGCTCGCTGCCGACATACTTCAAAGCCATACCAAGCACATCGCCCATTTCAGGCGCCATGTTGATCTTGCCCGCCAGCTCTTCGGGTGGGTCGAAAACGATGGAAGCGGTATTGATGTCGCCTTTATAGACATCGGTGTCTACCGCGACGCCAACCGTTCCCCACAGCCACGGGACGCTGTAGCGGCGGCCCGGGTCAAATGAGGGGTTGCGCCATTGGGGGGCGACATGCTTGAAGTTCTCCATTTGATCCGGGCGAACCTCGAGCGCCAACCCCTCTTCGATAAACACCTTCACGTAGTTGGCTGACGGTACCACGATATCGAAGCCGTGTCCGCCGGCTTTAACCTTGGCCAGGGCAGTCGTGTTTGAGTCGTAGTCGGTTATCGTGACGTTGACATCGTATTGTGCCTCAAATTTCTTAATTAGGTCAGGGCTGGTATAGTTCCCCCAGTTGTACAGGTTCAATTCGCTTGAATGCACTACACCCGCAAAGCAGAGTCCGATTACGGCGACGGTGACAAAAACCACATTCATCTTCATTGTGAAACCTCCCTTGTTATGGTTGGAATGCTGCTGTTAATTGTCTTCGACGCGCCAAGCGCCTATTTCCCGAACTTTCTTTCGATGAAAAACAACACACACACCACCAGCATGGACAGCCCGAGCAACAGGGTAGAGATGGCATTGATCTCCGGCGTGATCACCCGGCGGAGTTGACCCAGCATGTAGGTAGGCAGGGTTTCCTGTCCGGATGATTTGACGAATTCGGTGATCACCACGTCATCCAAAGAGATGACGAAGGCCAGCATTGCACCGGCGATGATTCCTGGCCAGAGCAGGGGCAGCGTGATGCGCCAGAAGGTTTTCCAGGGCGTGGCGTAAAGGTCGGCCGCCGCCGTTTCCAGGATCAGATCCATGCCTTCCAGGCGCGCCCGGATGGGCAGGTAGGCGAACGGAATGCAAAAGGCGGTGTGGGCGATGACGAGGTAAACCATGCCCTGGATGCCGGTCAGCGATTTGATCATCGCAAAGAGGATCAACAGCGCCACGGCGGTGACGATCTCCGGCACCATCAGCGGCTGGTTGATCATGGCGTAGATGGCCGTCAACCCGCGAAAGGGGGGTGTGCGGGTGGTACCGAGCGCCGCCATCGTCGCCAGTATGGTCGAATAGACCGAAGCCTGCGCGGCCAGGTAAAGTGAACGGATCGTCGCGTCCTGGACGGCTTCATTCCCCCAGGCCGCAACATACCACTGCAGGGAAAACCCCTCCCACATGGAGATGTATTTGCCCGCATTAAACGAATAAACAACCAGGGTAATAATCGGGGCGTAGAGCATCACGAAACACAGGCCGGCGATGGTGCCGAACCCGGGCTGGCTTTTCAGGGAAAAAGGCGGGCGTTTCCTGATCGGAGAGATCATCGCACGCTCCCTGAATGGCTCTGGGTCGACCTTACATATATTAACAGGGCGGCCATGACGAGGGCCAGCAGGGTGACGGAGAGCGCGGCACCGAGTGGCCAATTGCGACCTGCGCCAAACTGCAGCTCGATCAGGTTGCCCAGCATCATCTTCTTGCCCCCGCCCAGCACCCGGGGGGTGACAAATGCACCCAGCGACGGGATGAACACCAGGATGGACCCGGCAATGATCCCCGGTTTGACCAGAGGAATGATAACCCGGCGCAGCACTTTACGGCGTGTGGCATAAAGGTCATAAGCCGCCTCAACCAGGTTGAAGTCCAGGCGTTCCATCGATGCGTACAGCGGCAACACCATCAGGGGCAGGTAAACATAGGTCATACCGACCATGATTGCGAAATCAGTATAGAGCATTTGTATCGGTTTATCGATAACCCCAAGCATTTGCAGACCGATGTTGATCAGGCCCTCGTTGCGAATGACTTCAAGAATGGCAAATGTGCGGATCAGCAGGTTCGTCCAGAACGGAACCGTAATCAGGAACAACCAGAAGCTTCGGGTCTCCCGTGGCCGGGTGGCGATGACATAGGCGGTTGGAAAGCCGATGGTCAGCGTGATCAAGGTGGTCATAAACGACAGCCGGACCGATCGCCAGAGGATCTTCATGTGTGCGTCGGCCAAAGTGGTTGTGCCATCGAAAATGTCACGAAAAAAAACCACATTGAACCATGCATCGGTTGAAAACTTCCAGACCACACCGCCATATTCACCGGCGCTGAGAACAGAATAGACGAGCACGATCAACAGCGGTCCGGAAGCCGCGGCGGCCAGAACCACCAGGGCCGGCGCGCTGAGCAGCCAGTTCCTCCGGGTCCTTTTTCTCTGCATGTCCCCGACCGGACCGGATGCAAGCTTATCGTTTTTCAAATCAGCACCTCAACAGTTGAACGGAGTCGGGACTGAACACGACGCTGACCGATTGTCCGGCCCTAAACGCTTCCGTCACTTTGCATTGGTTCTGGCTTCGTGTCACGAAAATCGACGCGTCCGGCAAACGGATGTGATAATGGGTATCCGTGCCTAAATAAACGATGTTTTCGAGTACTCCCTGCAGATCGCCCGCGTCGTTTGATTTTGGAAAGATTTGCGTGTATTCTGGCCTTACCACGACAGTCACACTGCCGTCCGGAGTCATGCCGTCAGGAATCGCCGCACCGACTTCTTGTCCGGAAGAGAGCTTTAACCGGGCGTGCCGACCCTCCACAGCGAGAACGTCTGCGGAAAGAAAGTTGGATTTGCCGATAAAGTCGGCCACAAATCGCTCGGACGGCTGGTTGTATATCTGGCGGGGGGTGCCGACCTGCAGGATCCGGCCGACATGCATCACCGCAATCCGGTCGGACATGGTCAAGGCTTCTTCCTGGTCGTGCGTCACGAAAATGAAGGTGATGCCGGTGTCGTGCTGCAGCTGCTTTAACTCGATCTGCATCTCCTTGCGCAGTTTGTAATCCAGGGCTGAAAGGGGTTCATCGAGCAGCAATACCTGGGGGCGCGGGGCCAGGGCCCTCGCCAGTGCCACGCGCTGCTGCTGCCCGCCGGAAAGCTGGTCGGTGCGACGGTCGCGAAGCGCCTCCATCTTGACCAGCGCCAGCATGTCACCAACTGTTTTTTCAATAACGTCAGGTTTTTTTCCCAGCATCTCGAGCCCGAAGGAGATGTTCTTGGCGACCGTCATGTGCGGGAACAAGGCATAATTCTGAAACACGGTGTTGACCGAACGCTGATTAGGCGGCAAATGTGAGATCTCCTCACCCCTGAGCAGAATCGTGCCCGAGGTCGGTTGGTCAAACCCGGCAATCAGACGCAAAAGGGTCGTCTTGCCGCAACCCGACGGTCCCAGCAGGGTAAAAAACTCGTTTTCCTCGATGGTCAGAGAAACATCGTCAAGCGCCAGAACCTTGTTTTTGCCATCACCAAAAACTTTGGTGACGCGTTGGGCACTGATGGCCGCCGGCAAGGAATGTTCAGCCTTTTCTTGTCCTGTTCCCCGGTTTTCAGCCATGCGGACCCCTCTTTTGGTTGCCGGCCGTTTTTATGTTTGCCGACTAAATTGGATGCGTTAAACAAAGCCCTGCGAGATGATAATCCTAGCGCGGAGATTGAAGGATAGGGTGAAAAAAGTGAGGGTTTTCTCTTCACCCGAGTGAGCATATCGGACCGGTATTTGTGTGTCAATCCTCTTTTTTGTGCAGCTCAGATGCCCACTGGGGCGAGCCGCCCTTAAACGGGCGGCTCCGGATCGACCGAATCCAGGCCGATCGGCGGCTTTGTCCGATCCCGAGTCCGGTGATACACGCCGCCGCATTCCCATCGGCAGGCGACGGGAACCTTTTTTTGATGGTCGAACGGGAAACCACTGGCGCCTTGACAAATGCATCGCGGGCGGTTGAAAATAAAAGCGATTCAAAGTGACAACCCTTCTCTTGCTGGACCGAGAATAGCGAACCATGATCCGGACGACTACCGCCCTGCTGACGATTGTTTTCTGCCTGATCGGCTTCGCACCGGTCCGGGCCCAGGGCGCCGCTGCGAGCCATCCCCTGGATTCGCACTTGACCGACAGCTACGCCGAGGATCTGGACGGATTGTTGAAGCGAAAATATATCCGCGTACTGACCACCTACAACCGCACCAATTTCTTTCTGGACCGGGGCAACCTCCGCGGTTTCGAATATGCCTTGCTCAGGCAATACCAGAAGGCCCTGAACAAGGGTATTTCCCGCAGGGAGCTCCAGATCGTCTTCGAGTTTATTCCGGTCGCCCGGGATCGCCTGATACCCGACTTAGTCAAGGGGTACGGAGACATCGCCGCTGCAGGCCTGACAATCACGCCTGAGCGGCAAAAGCAGGTCGATTTCACCATCCCCTATGTGACCGGCATCGATGAGGTGCTGGTCACCCACAAGGCGGTTGCCCCCATTCAAGACATCACCGCGCTATCCGCCCACAGCGTCTTCGTGCGCCCGAGCAGCAGCTACCACGAGAGCCTGCTGGCGCTCAACCGCCGTTTGAGTGCGCAGGGTCTGTGGCCGGTCAAGATCGTACCGGCAGATGAAAACCTGGAAACCGAAGACATCCTGGAGCTGGTCAATTCCGGCGCAATCGCGCGTACGGTCTGTGACAGCCATATTGCCGCCGCCTGGGCCGAAGTTCTCACCAACATCCGAGTCTTAGGCCATGTGACCTTTCAAGAAGGCGGAGACATCGCCTGGGCCGTGAGCAAAACCAGCCCGGCGCTCAAGGCCAGCCTGGATCGTTTTGCCAAGAAGCATCAGAAAGGGACCCGTCTGGGCAACATCTTATTTGAGCGTTACTATGAAAATACGACCTGGATCAAAAATCCGCTGGCGGGCAATCCGGGAAAAAAGTTGGCGGTTTATGCCCCGCTGTTCAAGGAATATGCCGCCGAATATGGCTTCGACTGGCGGTTGATCAGTGCCATGGCCTTTCAGGAATCCGGTTTCGACCACAAAAAAGTCAGCCCGCAGGGAGCGGTCGGCATCATGCAGGTCCGACCCGACACCGCTGCCGATCCAAATGTTGGAATTCCGGACATCAGCAGCGTGGCAAACAACATCCAGGCGGGGGTCAGGTATTTGAAGTTTCTGCAGGACCAATATTTTGATGACGCGGCAATTCTTCCCCAGGATCAGGTGCGTTTCAGCCTGGCCGCATACAACGCCGGTCCGGCCAGAATGCGCCGGGCGAGGAAAAAGGCCGTGAACATGAACCTGGACCCCAACCGGTGGTTTCGCAATGTGGAAATGGCCATGCTGAAAATCGTCGGCCAGGAAACCGTGCGCTATGTCAGCAACATCAACAAGTACTACGTCATCTACACCAATGCCTACCAGCAGGTCGAGAAACGGGAAGCGGCCATCCAGCGGGTTAAAAAATAGTCATGATCAAATTCATCCACAGCGCGGACATCCACCTGGACAGCCCGCTGCAGCGCCTCGAAGCCTACGAAGGGGCACCCGTCGAGGAAATACGCCAGGCATCGCGGCGGGCGTTTGAGAACCTGGTTGACCTGGCCATCGATGAGGCCGTGGACTTCGTGCTGATTGTCGGCGACCTGTTCGATGGCGATTGGAAAGACTACCATACCGGCCTTTATTTCATCAAGCAGGTCAGGCGGCTCAGCGAGAATCGGATTCAGGTGTTCATTATTTCGGGCAACCACGATGCGGCCGGCAAGATGACACGAACCCTGCCGTATCCTGACAACGTCCACGTGTTATCATCCAGAAAACCCGAAACCCAGATCATCGAAGACCTGAACGTGGCGCTTCACGGGCAAAGCTTTTCAAAGGTTGCCATCACGGACAACCTCGCCCTCGACTATCCGGACGCGGCTCCCGGGCATTTCAACATCGGCCTGCTGCACACCAGCCTCACCGGCAGGGAAGGGCACGAAAACTACGCCCCGTGCTCGCTCGATGACCTAATCAACAAAGGCTACGACTACTGGGCCCTGGGTCACGTACACCAGTTTGAGCGGGTTGCCGATGATCCACCGGTCGTGTTTTCCGGGTGCGTCCAGGGACGCCACATTCGGGAATCCGGCGCCAAGGGGTGTGTGCTGGTGACCGTGGAAGAGGGGGCACCCCCTGAGATCACCCGTCACGACATCGACGTGATCCGCTGGGAACGGGTGCATGTCGATTTGAACGGCGTGACCCGCGTCGATGAGATCCTTGAACGGTTTCTGACGATCCTCGAAGCGGTCATCGATCGGCATGACCCCAAACCGGTGATTGCCCGGGTGGAATTTGGCGGTGAAACAGAGTTTCACGACTCGATCGCAGCCGACCCCGAACACCTCAAAAACGCGGTCCGGTCAATGGCGATTGCCCATTTTGGTGACCGGGCCTGGATCGAAAAAGTAAAAGTCAGAACCCGACCCAAGGTCAAGTCGGTTGCCGACCCGGGGCCGCTGCGCGAGTTGAGTGCGCTGGTGGACCACCTGATGTCCAATGACCCGGAATTACTGGACCTGGGCAAGGCGTTGTCAATTCTTTTTCAGAAACTGCCGCCGGATTACCGCCAGGGGGACGCAAGGCTCCAGCCGGACGACCCGGAGCAGCTGCGCGAACTGTTGGCTCAGGCCCATGCGCTGTTGGTGAACCGCATGAAAAAGGAGGCCAACGCGTCATGAAAATCAGGAGCATCCGGCTGGCCGCCTATGGACCTTTTACCGACGTGACCATTGATCTGCACAACAGCGGTGCGGATTTTCACATGCTGTTCGGGCCCAACGAAGCGGGTAAAAGCTCGGCCTTGAAAGCCATCCGACACATGCTTTTCGGCATACCGGTGCAGGAACCGGTTAATTTTCTTCACGGCTACCCCAAGCTTCGCGTCGGGGCCAGGCTGGTTAACGGCAATGGCGACGAAATCGAGTTTCTTCGCCGCAAGGGGCGAGCCAAAACATTGCGCGGTAAGGACGACGAAACCGTGCTGGACGATGACGCATTGGCTCCTTTTCTGGGCGGTGTCACCCCTGATGTGTTCGAGCAGATGTTTGCCATCGGCCACGACGACCTGATCCAGGGTGGTGAGGAGATCATATCCGGCAGAGGCAACATCGGGAAGGCCCTATTCGCTGCCGGTGCGGGCCTGATCCGGCTTCAGAACGTTCAACAGGGTCTTGAAAACGCATGCGGCGCGCTCTTTAAGCCCAGCGGCTCGACGCCATCGATCAACCAGGCGATCAAGGCGATCAAGACCGCACGCCAAGAGCAAAAGGATGCCCTTTTGCTGCCAAAGACATGGAAGGCCCACAATCTCGAGCTGAGCGATGCTCAACATCGGATGGATGAAGTAAAAGCAATGCTCGGATCCCACAAACAAAGGCAGGCCAGGCTCGCGCGGATCCAAGAATCGCTGCCGTCGATCGCCCGCAAAAAAGAGATCGACAGCGCCCTTGTGGCCTATCGGGGGGTGCCGGATCTTGAGGATGATTTCGGGGACAAGCGTCGTGACGTGGAAAAAGAACTAAAAATGGCGACCCGGGATGTGGCGCGTTCCCGGGACGCCATCGAGAAAATCAGCCGGCGGATAGACGTCCTGCCGGTTCAACAGGCCCTGCTTGATAATGCCGCCGCCATCGAGGCGCTGCAGCAGGAACTGGGCGGCTTTCGCAAGGCCCAGAAAGACCGGCCCGGACTCCACGGCCGCATGCGTACGCTGCAGAAACAGGCCGCCGACACGCTTGAGGAGATCAGCGCGGACATCTCGGGTGAGGTCTCCGGGGATTTCAAGCTGCCTCCATCGACCGTGGGTGAGATCCAGGAACTTGGAAAGGCATACGAACGGTTGATCGTCAGGCAGGAATCGGCCGCCGAGCAGCAGCGCAAACGCAAAATCCGCTTTAACCAGCTGACCGATCAACGCCGGGCGATGCCGGCGCCCGTGGATGCGTCCCATCTCGAACATGCCCTGCAGGCAGCAATGGCGGCCGGTCCCATCGAAACACAGATGGAAGAGATGCGCACCATTTGTGATGCGTTCGAGGCCGATCTGAACCGCGCCCTGAAACGACAGACGCTTTGGCATGGTGCGTTAGCGGATATCGACGAACTGCCGCTGCCATCCAAAGCGACCATCGATCGGTTCGACGCCGCCTTTGACGCACAAGAACGCAGGTTTGAAAAACAGCGCGAGGCAAAGGCCTCGACGGAAGGCGAGATCGCTCAGACGCAGGCCGATGTTCAGGCCATCGATCGGGCCCGGGAGGTGCCCACCGAAACGGATCTGAAAACCATCCGGGCCCTGCGGGACAAAGGGTGGGGGGTGATTCGGCAGACGCTGGATGGTCAGGTGCCCCCACCGGAAGCATCCCGGGACTATTTAAGCCATTTTGAGGATGCCTCAAGCCTGCCGGATGCATTCGAAAAGAGCATGGTTCGGGCGGATCACGTCTCGGATCGCCTCCGGCGCGAAGCCGACCAGGTCAGCAAGAAAGGGTTGCTCGAAGCCCGGCAAGAGAAGTTGGAAAAAGCGCTTGCCGGTGCGTCCGCGGCGCTTGAAACGTCTCGGGCGCAGCACCGTGAACTGGAAACCGGGTGGCAGCAGGTGTGGGAACCGGCGGGCATAACCCCGCAAACACCAAGGGAGATGCGGGGCTGGCTGGCCGAGATCGAATCACTGCGGGACAAACTGGCCGATTGGCGATCCAGAAAGCGCCAGTTGGAAACGCTTGCCGGCCGATTGGCGGCCCTCAAATCAGATCTGATGACGGCGCTCGAGGCCACCGGGGCTGCCCGGGACCCAAAGCATCCGCTGTCCGGGCTGATACGGACGGCCCAGGCGCACATTAAGGCCCAAAGGGACCTCGAATCCGGGATCGCCACTGCAGACAAGGAATTGATCCGCCTCAAGGCGGAGCTGGAGGATGGGGCGTCAGTTGTCGCCGAGCTTGCGGATACCCTTTCCCGGTGGACGTCCAGCTGGGAAAATAGTGTCAAGAAACTTGGCATCCGTGCCGAAGCCAATCCAACAGCGGCGCTGGCCGTCATTGAAAGCATCCGTGAATTCAGGAACAAAATTAGTGAAGCCGACGTGTTGCGCAAACGCATCGATGGTATCGACCGGGATTCGGCAGGTTTCACGTCCCGGGTGGATGAACTGGTCGAGGCCCTCGCACCGGATCTCAAAGGCGAACCCCGGGACCGGGCCTCCGAACTGCTCAACGGCCGGTTGACCCATGCCCGCAAAGATGAGTCCCGGCACGCCGGACTCGTCGAACGGCTGGAAGCGTCAAAAAAAGAGCTGGAAGATGCTCAGCGGCGCCTTTTTGAATGTCAGGCGCTGATCGAATCCCTGTGCAAAGCGGCCCATTGCGCCGGTGCCGAACAGCTGGCCGAAACGGAAAAACGGGCCCGGGAACGCAAGGCCTTGGTTACCGATCTAAGCGGGCTCGAGCAGCAACTGCGCAGATTGAGTGCCGGGGCAACGGTGGACGCATTTATTGATGAGGCCTCGTCGATGGATGCCGACAGCATCGCGCCTGAACTTCAGGAGTTGGGTGAGGCAACGAAAGCCCTCGAAGCGGAGCGTTCGGCGCTCGACCAGCAAATCGGCGCCCTGAACGCCAGGCGCGAACAGATGGACGGCAGATCCGCAGCCGCCATGCACGCCGAGAATGCCGAACGCCTGCTGGCCGTCCTCGAGTCGGACGTCGAGAAATATGCCCGCCTGAAAATTGCATCGATCATTCTTTCCCGAACCGTCGAGCAATACCGTGAAAAGCACCAGGGGCCGCTGATCTCCCGGGCCAGCCGGCTGTTCTCACAGATGACCCTCGGCGCCTTCAGCCGGCTGCGGGCGGAATACGATGAGCGGGGCAACCCGGTCCTGGTCGGCATCCGGCCCCAGAGCGAAGCCCAGGTCACCGTCGACGGCATGAGCGACGGCACCGCCGACCAGCTTTACCTGTCCCTGCGCCTGGCCAGCCTGGAGCAGTACCTGGAAAATAACGAACCGCTGCCCTTCGTTGTGGACGACATTCTCCTGCGCTTCGATGATGAACGATCCCTGGCCACGTTAGGCGTATTATGCGAACTGTCCCGAAAAACCCAGGTGATTTTTTTCACCCATCACCAACACCTGGTGGACTTGGTCGAGATGCGGTTGCCGGATTTGGCCATCGCGCAATATAGGTTGGGTGTGGGTTGATGGTTCTTTTTAAAAACGGCAGGTTGTCGCCCTGCACGATCAGGTTCATCCAGTCGGTTTTGGATTCGTTCAGATAATCCAGTCTGTCAAGCTGGGTCTGGCCGGAGAGGCTACCTTCTTTAAACAGGCGCTCGGCCTGCAAGGGCGAACCGCTTGCCACGCTGCAGGTCGGGTTTAAAATAGCGGCCTCGCTGCGCTTGCCGGGACTTGGTTTCTTCGGGATCGAAATCGATCCTCTAAAATCCGTAGACCGCAGAGTCTTCCTTCACACAATAGCCGCTTTTGCCCAATCGACTGAGCATCGTTGCCATGCGGTCCAACTCGACCTTGCGCTTCCGGCTTTCCACCCCGACTTTCCACCTTGCAGCCTGAGCAGTAGGTGCCGAACCTGTCATTTGGGTGGACGCGGAATACAGCGGGGCTTTTCACGATCAGCGGAG
>JAGTUY010000192.1 GCA_018224455.1 Desulfosarcina sp. | reverse complement strand
TCTTCCAAAAGCATTCGCCGCTTCACGATGGTGCCACGCTGATCCACAACGGCAAGGTAACCATGGCGGCTGCGTTTTTACCGTTGACCTCGCAAGAGGGATTGAGCAAGGCCTTGGCCTTAGACACCTTCAGCCTTCAACCTGTCTTTCTCAACACCCCCAGACTCTTGATGCGTGGAAGCATTACGAAACGACCGGATGCCACGGCAAGCTTGTACACCTCCCAGGGCGCCTGGCCCCCCTCCGCGGAATTCTCGAAGATGTCGTGGACGAGCAGGTAGCCGCCGGGCAGGAGGTGGCCGGCCCAGCAGTCGTAGTCCGTTTGGGCGGATTCTAAGGCGTGGCCACCGTCGATAAATACCAGTGAAAGCGGCGTGGCCCAGTTGCGGGCAACCACGTGAGAACGGCTGACCATGGGAACCACCGTCTCCTCCAGTCCGGCCAGGGCCAAGGTACGCCGAAACAGGGGAAGGGTGTCCATGCAAAAGGTCTTGAAGTCTAAAAGGGCTGGGTCGAAATACTCCTCTCCGGGTTGCTGCTCCTCGGATCCCCGGTGGTGGTCGATGGAAAATAGCGTCGTCCCGTTTTCGCGGCAGGCACTGCCGAGATAAACGGCGGACTTTCCGCAATAGCTGCCGATCTCCAGGCAGGGACCCCGCCGGGAGGCCTCCAGGGCAATCTCGTAAAGCCCCCTGCCCTCCTCCGGGTCGAGAAATCCCTTGATGCGGTCAATCAGATGCTGGTCTACGTTCACTGTTTTTGCCCCAGGTTCTGGGTTCTGGGTTCGGCGTTCTGGGTTCTGGGTTCGGCGTTCCGGGTTATGGGTTTTGTCTCCGACCTCGGACCTCTGGTCTCTGGTCTCTGGTCTTTGGTTTGTGGTTCCGAATCCCTCAATCCCATAATCCCATAATTCGGAATTCGTTCTTACGCTCAGCCCTATGCACAAGACGGTGTTCTTTCATAAATGGTGAATTGTGGTTCAGATCAAGGCCGCAGGATTTTTGAAACCGGAGGCGTAGCCCAGCTACGTCGAGGATTTCAAAAATTTGAGAACGCAGAGCTGGGCCACAAGGCGCCGTTTATGGGAGGATACTAAGAGATATCGTTGTAATTTTTGACCAACACCTCCCTCGGCTTGACCCCATCCTGCGGGCCGATGATCCCCTCCTGCTCCATCATCTCGACGATCCTGGCCGCCCGGTTGTAGCCGATGCGCAGGTGCCGCTGGACCATGGAGATGGAGGCCTGGCCGGCCTGAGAGACCAGGGCCACGGCATCGTCGTAGCGTTCGTCGTATTCCTTCTCTCCGGCCTCTTCCGCCGCCTTTACCGGGGCCTGAATGACGCTTTTGTCATAGTCGGGCCGCTGCTGCTTTTTGAGGAATTCGGTGGTGCGGGTCAGCTCGGCCTCGGAAATGTAGGCCCCGTGGATACGCTGGAGCCGGGCCGTTCCAGGGGGCAGGAAGAGCATGTCCCCGTTGCCCAGCAGGCTCTCGGCGCCGTTGGTGTCGATGATGGTCCGCGAATCGGTCTTGGAGGAGACCTGGAAGGTCAGGCGCGTGGGAAAGTTGGCCTTGATGATGCCGGTGAGCACATCCACCGACGGCCGCTGGGTGGCCAGAATAAGGTGGATGCCGGCGGCCCGGGCCATCTGGGCCAGGCGGGTCAGCGCCACTTCCACGTCCCGCGAGGCCACCATCATGAGATCGGCCAGTTCGTCGATGATGATGACGATGTAGGGTAGCGGTTCGGCCGGCTCCTTGGGGTTTTCCTCGCCTTCGGCAGGCGGAGCGGCCGGCTCTTTTTCGATCTTGCGGTTGTACTGGTCGATGTTGCGGGTCTTCTTCTCCGAGAGCAGTTCGTAGCGGTGCTCCATCTCACGCACGGCCCAGAACAGGGCGTTGGTGGCTTTCTTGACGTCGGTGACCACCGGCGTGATCAGGTGGGGAATACCGTCGTACATGGAGAGCTCGATGCGTTTGGGATCGATCATGATCAACTTTACCCGGTCCGGGGTCAGCTTGTACAAAAGGCTGCAGATCATGGTGTTCAGGGCCACGCTCTTGCCCGTCCCGGTGGCGCCGGCGATCAGCAGGTGGGGCATCTTCTCCAGTCCGGCGGAGACCGGGTTGCCCACGATGTCCTTGCCCAGGCACAGGGTCAGCGTGCTCTTGGCCTGTTCGAATGAAGGCGACAGGATCATCTCCTTGAAGCGAACCGTTTCCCGATCGGCATTGGGGATTTCCACCCCAATGACGGCCTTGCCCGGAATGGGCGCCACGATGCGGATGCTGATGGCCCGCAGGGCCAGGGCCAGGTCGTCGGTGAGGCTGACGATACGGTTGATCTTGACGCCGGGCGCCGGCTCGTATTCGAACGTCGTGATCACCGGCCCCGGGGTGACGGCCACCACCTTGCCGTTGACGCCGAAATCCTCCAACTTCTTTTCCAGCAGCCGGGACTGCATGCGCAGATTCTCTTCACTGGTGGACTGGGGTCTCGCCTTGGGGTCGTCGAGGAAGTTGACCGACGGCAGGGAGAAGCTTGAAGCGCTCTTCATGAAGTCGAAAACAGCCTGTTTGGGCACCGGCTTGACCGGCACCGGATTGGGATCGGGGGTCTTGATCTCGATCTTCTCTTTTTTCTTTTTCTTCTCGGCCTTGAGGACCCGGCGCCGCTTGAAACTTTTCTGGCGGCGTTCCTTCCACTTGATCAGAATGGTGGCCATACGATCGAAAAGCACGGAGTTGGCCGTTTTGCATCGTCGGTAGAATGCCACCACGGAGAACCCTGTGGCCATGATAAAGCCGATGAGCCACACCAGCATCAGGATGATCGACCCGCCGGCCGGGTTGGAATAGTCGACGAAAAAGGACTTGAGGGGGATACCGACGATGCCGCCCGCAGTGAACCGGCTGCCGAAAAGCGCATAGTGATCCTGCTTGAAGGCCAGCAGGCTGCCCGTGGTGATGATCAGCAGGATACCGCCGACGGCCAGAGGCAACAGTGCCCTGCCCGTGTCCTTGCCGAAGAAAAGGATGCTGCCCAGCAGAAAAAGAAAGGGGATCCAGAAGGCACCGATGCCGAACATCCCCACGAGGCTGCCGGCGAAATTGGCGCCGAACACGCCGAATAGGTTCTGGACCTCGCCGCCGCCGCCGGCATTGAAGAACAGGCATGGGTCGCCCGGATCGAAAGAAAGCAGGCTGATCAGGCTGAACACCACCATGAAGAAAAAAAGAATGCCGATGATCTCTTTTTTCATTTTTAAACTTCCACCAGAAAGGGCAGAATTACCGGCCGACGCCCGATGGTATAAAAAAAGTACTGCCGCAAGGCGGTTTGGATCCGGCTGCGGATCCGAGCCACCCGATTGGGCACATCCGGGGTGACATCCTCCACGATTTCCAGGATCACACACTGGGCATCCTGGAGCAGATACCCCGTCTCCGTTTCAAAAACAAACCCCCGGGAGACGATATCGGGTCCGTAGACCACGATGCCGGTCTCCTCGTCAAAGGCCATGTTGACCACCACCAGGCCCTCCTCGGAGAGCACCCGCCGCTCCTTGAGCACGCTGCGTCCCACGTCACCGATGCCCTTGCCATCAATGAGCACCCGCCCGGAGCAGATGCTGTCTCGAATCCGGAAGCCCTTTTCATCCAATTCTATGATCTGACCGTTCTGGGCCAGGATCAGGTGGTCGTCGGGGATGCCCACCTCGCGGGCCAGCCGCTTGTGCAGCACCAGATGGCGGTACTCCCCGTGCACAGGCATGAAGAAGGTGGGCTTGGTCAGGTTGATCATCATCTTGAGCTCTTCACGGAAGGCATGCCCGGACACGTGGATGTTCGAAATCTTCTCGTAGACCACGTCGGCACCGCGCCGGTAGAGGTTGTTGATGATATTGGCGATGGCCTTCTCGTTGCCCGGGATGAATTTAGAGGAGAGAATGACCGTGTCCTCCTCGTGGATCTTGATCTGCCTGTGGGTGCCGGCGGCCATGCGCGCCAGGGCCGACATGGGCTCGCCCTGGCTGCCGGTGGTGACCATGATGATCTCATTGTCCGGGTAGGCGTTCAGCTCATCAATGTCGATCTCCATATCCCCGGGGAGGTCCAGATAGCCCAGGTTGCGGGCGATGGCGGCACTCACCTCGATGCTGCGGCCGTTGACAACGATCTTGCGGCCGCGTGCTTTGGCAATGTTGACGATCTGCTGAATACGGGCGATGTTGGAAGCAAAAAGGGCCACGATGATTCGTCCGGTGGCCGCATCCATGATCCTTGACAGTTCGGCGCCGATCGCCTGCGCAGAAATGGTGTGCCCTTCCTTCTCCACGTTGGTGGAGTCGGACAACAGGGCCAGCACGCCCTCTTCTCCGCACTGAGCGAAACGGTTCACGTCGGTGAGCATGCCTTCCACCACCGTCTGGCTCATCTTGAAGTCGCCGGTGTGGACCACCATGCCCACCGGCGTGCGAATGGCCAACCCCACCCCGTCTACGACGCTGTGGTTGACCCGGATGAACTCCACTTCGAACGGACCGATCTTCAGCCGTTCCCGCGGCAGCACCTCGTGCAGCGACGCTGTGGCGAGCAATTCGTGTTCTTCCAGTTTGTGGCGGACGATCCCCAATGTAAATGGGGTTCCGAAAACCGGCACATTGATCTCTCTGAGCAGAAAAGGCAGCGCCCCGATGTGATCCTCGTGGGCATGGGTGAGCACGATCCCCGATACCCGTCGCCGGTTCTGGCGGAGGTAATCCATATCCGGAATGACGTAATCCACTCCCAGCATGTAGGCTTCGGGGAACATGAGGCCGGCATCGATGACGAAAATCGTATCGCCGTATTCCACCGCCATCATGTTGAGGCCGATTTCGCCCAGGCCGCCCAATGGGATCAGTTTCAGCATGGCCCTAAGATTCCTGCCTCTCGTTTTCAAAATTGTCGATGAGGATGGATCGGATGTGCGCCAGCAGCGCGTCCTTGGTTTTGCGAGTGTAGCCGGACGTCTCCACCGGATCCAATATCTGCATGGTTATCGGTCTCGGGCGGATCATGAAATGCCCCTTGGGAATGATATCCCGGGTCCCTCGGATGATGATGGGTACGATGGGAACCCCCGAGTCCACGGAAAGAACGAAGCCGCCCTTCTTGAACGGCAGGATATGGCCGTCCCGACTGCGGGTTCCCTCGGGGAAAATCAGCACACTGGTGCCGTTGCGGATGGTTCGGGCCGCCCGTTCCAGGCTCTCAAAGGCCGACTTGCGGTTGGACCGGTCGATGCTGATGTACCCTACCCCGCGCATGGCCCGGCCGAAAACGGGAATCTTGAACAGTTCGGCCTTGGCCAGCCAGCGGAACTGAACCGGCAGCCGTCCCAGCAGCAGCGGGATGTCGGCATTGCTCTGGTGGTTGGGCATGTAAATGTAAGACCGCTCGGTATCCAGCTTTTCGGTGCCGCTGACCGTGACCTTCGCCCGGGCGACCCACAGGATGGAATTGGCCCAGAACCGGGCAAGCAGATGGGGGCCATTGCCGGTCCGGCTGAAAAATGAGCAAATAATGACCGTGGTTGCGATGACCACTGTCGCCAAGAGCGTCCACAGAACGATGATCAGCGTCTGTATCTGATAGCCAATTGATTTTAGCATTGCCGGTGGCGTCCCGTCCGATCAGACCATGATTTCCAGTTTGTCGAAAATGGCATCCACGGTTCGGACAAGCCAGTTGCGCTGGCCTTCGTCGGCGTAGTGGATACAGTCACAGCGCACCCGGCTGCGGGTTCGCACCAGCAACTCGGCGGCCAGACGGTCCGGCCCCAGTTCAAGGGCCATGAAAAATGGCGCACAGGCATGATGCGCCTGCTGCACCCCGGAAAGCAATGCGTCGTCCACCGGCACCCAGTAAAGGCCATCCACACCTGCGTCGCCATAGGTTTCATCCAGGTAGCCCTTGATTTTTCCAAAATCCTGGGGACGGATTTCATCAATTACATATTGCTTCATGATGGAATCGTCCCTAGCATAAAATGGTTTAAATCTCAATATAATGTTGCACCCGGGGCATAGACAACAACCGGTGGGGGTTCGTTCATCCCACCATGTAGGTGCCGGTTCCCACGGCCACCAGCAACGCCTCCTCGTTGTGCATTTCCATGCGAACCACGGCCACCTTGCGACCGGAGCGCATGATCCGCCCGCTGGCCGTAAACCGCTCACCCCTGCCGGGCCGCAGGTAATCCACCCTGAGGTCGATGGTCCCCACCTGGGCAAACATCGCCTTGACCTTTTCATCGGAAAGGCCGGCGGCACGAACCATCAAGCTGGCCGAGGCCGTCAGGCCGCCCACGGCATCCAGCACCGAGGAGATGACGCCGCCGTGAAGGGTGCGGTGGAATACGTTGCCGATGAGATCCTCACGCATGGAAAACGCCATCGCCCCGCCGTCTGAATCCAGCGAAGTAACGCTCAGGCCCAGCAGGCGGTTGAAAGGCAGCCGTTCCTGGTAGAGCCGGCGCAATCCGTCATAAAACCCCCGGGCCGTTTCCATTTCACGATTCATCCGTTGATCCTTTTGCCTTGGACTTGAAAAGCCCCCTGGAATGGGATAATAGTTTTCAACTCCGTCAGTTTTCATTCCCCATCGGTTCATGGAGCGGAGCGGGTGAAGGTTCGGAACCGATGGAAAGGTCACCATCGAAAGCGAAGTGATTTTAACCGACCCTGCGCACGATCATAAGCCGACATCTTGCTGCCCATGAACCCCATCGACGATCGACCACCACCACCTCACCTGCATGAAGTGGTCATCCCCAAAGAAAAGGCCGTCTTCTGGATGGACGGCCGGGGCCGGTGGCAAAATCGCCACGGCCGCTTCGAACACAAGCGCATCATCGACCATTTCAACCGCTCGATCCGGCGGGACGAGGATGGCTATTATGTCACTCAGGTGCGTGGCGATGTTCTTGAAAAGGTCTATTTCCCCTATGAAGACACCCCGCTGTTCATCGTCCGGGTCAGCCCGGAAGCCCCCCTGCGGCTCGGCCTCAACACCGGCGAAGCCATGCCACTCGATCCGGCGGCGCTGTTCGTCGAGTCCGATCAACTATACCACAAAAGCGGCGATGCACGCATCAAATTCAGCGACCGTGCGCTGCTGGCCATTAGCCCCTACCTGGAAGAGAAAGCGGACGGATTAAGCATTTGCATCGAAGATCACTCCTGGCCAATTCCGGACCGTTGCCCAGCCCCATGATGCAACATATGTTGCGCAACATCATGCAACGCTGATCAAGCTATGACATAACCCAAATTTATCATAGTATAATTTGGGTTACCAGCCCCCCAATTGCGACGCAAAAAATGTTGCAAGAATTGCAACATAACGTGTGAAGCAGCGCCTTTTTACCAATCAAAGACTTTATTTTCATATTAATACCAGTTGGTTACAAACTTATCCGCCAAATGGCACATTCCATGCTGTCAAGTGGGCACTCGACAACGCACAATCTGCGGAACCATAGGCAACTGCGCGCGGCCAAGGCGACCCACGCCGCAACAAAAGCCGACACCCGATGGTAAACCGGGTCCCTGTAAGCCGCGGGGATGTTTCACTGGCGATCCGATTGAATGACAGCAGCGGAGGTAACGGTGACACCGGATAGTCCCGCCAAAACGATTCTCGTCGTGGAAGACGAACCGGACATGAGCATTTTCTTGTCGAACCTGCTCAGCGCCAACGGTTTCTGCCCGATCTGTGCCGGTTCTCTGGCCGATGGTCTCAAAAAAGCGGTGGACGGGTGTCCCGACCTGGTCATCATCAACGCCATGCTTCCCGGCGAAGCGGGAATTCGCCTCTACCAGAGGCTCCGGACCAACCACCGGCTTTGCCATATTCCGGTGATCATGCTGTCCACCCTTGACAGCGAAACCTTTTACCGTTGCCCGGGGGCCAAACGGTCGTCGACGGGCCGTCACATACCCGAGCCCGAAGCCTATCTGCAGAAGCCGCCGGAGGCGGACGAGCTGCTGACCATCGTCAACCGGCTTTGCACTACTTGTACAACAAATATGGATTGATTAACAAGTCTTCTCATTCTGCAAATTACTGTTATTTATGTCAGAAACCAAAAAACGTGCCAACAAATCACAATAACCAAGACCCAAATAACAAATAAATAACAATGACTAAAATTCAAAATTCCAAACTTAGTGATCTTGAAGACGAAACATTCCAATTTGCTATAGCGGCAAGGGTTTTCGTTAAAACATTGCCAACAAACAAAAGTCGGTTTGAGCCTGGTTTGAGCCTGGTTTGAGATTTGGATGTTGTAATTTGGCATTTGTTTGGGATTTGGGGTTTGTAATTTGTTGTTTCCGGTTCATCCGGGTTAGGAACTTGGGGGAACATCAATGACCATCAAGATAGGATTCTACATCTGTCACTGC
>JAGTUY010000191.1 GCA_018224455.1 Desulfosarcina sp. | reverse complement strand
GTCTGTTGGCCCGTCACCGGCGTTACATCCGCCGCCACATATCCCGATATGCGCCGACGGATGTGCCTGGGTGCCGAACCAAAATCCGGCGCCATATTGTGGAATTATTTCTTTCCGCGACCCTTATCCTGAATGCCAGTGGGCGGTGGTGATGCTCCGGATGACATTTTCGATCCATTCCATGGTTCGAACGACGGATCGCTGATTTTCCGGAGTACCGCTGAGTTCGGACAACTGATAGCCATATTCGCTGATTTGTCTGAGCAGGCCCACATCATCGCGTGTCCCCACCCGTCCAACGCCGCGGACAATGATTTTCAGGTGCTGCAGGAAAACCGGCAGGTAGGTTGAAGATCTGAGGGTACGATAAATTCCCGCTTTGGGATCGCCATATTCGTTCAGTGCGGAAACCAGAATAAGGTGCGCGGTTTTACCCGACAGCAGGGAAAGAAAGATGAAGATCTCACGTTCAAGAAACAGCAGGTGGCGCACAGATGGGTTCTGTTTGCCAGGTGTGGTGGCGTTTAAAAGCGCAACCATTTTCTCATGAATGGTAACCACTTTGCTGGAGAATCGATACTCCACCGAATCGATCCGAAACTGGGCATAGTGCACCACGTTCCTGTCTAATCCGTTGCGGACATTGAGAACCTCTTCCGGCGTCATTTCGATATCGACATCAAGCTCTTTGTTGTATGTCCTGAGCAGGATGTTGGCCAGCATGATTGCATTCCGGTCCGAAGGCTCCACCCGATCGGGATGCCGGCAGAAATCGGCCAACAGAAAACGAAGCGCGTGTTTGGGGCGCTTGATGCGGCTGATCAGGTGCTGCAGCGCGTTGAGGAAGGAAACCCGATTGGCACGGCCTTTCAGCGCCTTGAAATAGCACCACAACAATTCGAAGGCGTGGTTCCCGTGCCGCGCCAGTTCATCGATCATCGGCTCAAATGTTTTGCGGATGAAGTTACCCTGCCCATCAAACAGTTTCTCGATTAAAAGCGTTATTTTGTCTGTGTCGTGCAGAGGGATCTTGAACGCATGGGAGACGGCCCGCAGGTTTTTTTCATTGCGGTGTTTGACCAACCGATCGATCACCATCAACTGCCGCTCCGTTTCAAGGCTCTCCTTCCCCAAAGACAAGATCGTCAGCAGTTCCGCATTCACGCTGCCAATCATGGTCGATTTACCATCTACATGCACCTGTATGGCATCCCGTCGTACATCAACAGCGTCCAGCGCCTCGCCATCAACCTTGTAAATCCCTGCCCGCAACAGGTTTGCCAGCAGCGTCGCCATCTCCTGGAAAACAACCTTATTTTTTAGAGCATTCAGGATTAAACTGTAGGTATGCATCTGCTTCAAAAAGGCTTCAGCGCCCATCCCGTCGTAGTCGTTCCGGATGACGGCTGCCGCATCGTCGTGGAGTTTCTGGTCCTCGGTGAACTCCTGATGGATCAGGTGCATCGCCTGTTCCTTCAGGTTGCTCACATGGGTGTCTTTGGCAGGATCGATGTCAGCGGACAAGATTCTGGGATCCATCATTCGTTATCTCCATCTGATTGAACCGCAACAGCGAGCGCATGCCCCCCCGCTAGTCGGAGCGAAGCAGAAATACCGAGCATCGGTGCGGCGCGGTTAGCGAGCGAACTGAAAATCGATTTTCTTCTTCAGCTGCGTTATATCACAGCGCGTTGACAAAAGCCATTGCCTGTTGCGGTCCTCACATCGCGGTTAAGCATTTCTTCCGGACAGTTACGACACCTGCGATGGGGTTTTTGAACGGAAAAGGGCAAATGGAACAACGGCACGAGACACCATGAAATCCCATCGCCCCGCACGCCGACGAACAGCCGCCGGATTGAACCGCAACGTCCAGCGCAAACTCCGCCGCTTGCGGCGCCATCGTCCTGCCCGAAATCCTGGCAGGCGAACGGCACCGAATGTTACATCGCGATCCCTTTAAGTGATAGTATTATCCCCTCAAGATGTGCTTACTCCACTCATATTGCCTAAGGACCATTGCGTGGCGATTTTTTCGTTAACACAACCGACTTTTTCACCAGATGCCGTTTCTCAGGTTACCGACCCGAGTCAGACAAGAGTCGGCGTTTATCATCCTCAGCATTGAAAAATGGCGCCTGTTGTATAATCATTCGCCAAGCAGGTCATCTGGCGCAGCATAGATGTTTTTTGGAGGAAAGACCATGAATCGCAGCTTGATGGGTTTACTGGATCGAATTGGAGAAAAATACCAACCAATGATCCTGAGGGGATCTCGCCATTACCTCGAAGTCAGCGTCGGAAAACAGGCACAGATGCTGGGATTTGCCGATATAGAGGAAAGATACAAACATACCTGTGTGATTGTCCCCTTGAAAGTGCCCCAAAAAGGAATGAAAGTTCGTATTGACGGGCGCACGTTTGTCAACTACGCAGAGCATGCATCCGGGATTGCCCTACCCGGACATCTGGCCAGGGAGGCCGGGCGGTCGTTTGCACGCTATACGCCCAACGACAGCATGATCTGCAATTTTACCTGACCGAGACCCTGCGTCCATCCGATTGTCTTAATCCGATCGGTTAACCGGCATGATGGCACCAGCACTGAAGCAAGACCGGAAAATGGATTATTGTCTGCCACCCGGCGGAAACTGGATAAGGATCTGATCCACGATGTTCCGAGTCGCCTGGTCTGCGTCTTCAGGTGTTTTGTAGGTTCTCAGCCGGAAAACACCCACGCCCCGCCACATCAAGGCACCTGTATCCGCTGAGTGGATATCGATGGTCAAACGGCCTTCGTCATACTGTCGGATGCGCGTTTCGGTGCCAATGCCCCCATACCACGGATGATAGACGCTGCCCACACCGACTGTCGAGTCATAGCTGTCGCTTTGTATTTTCTGCTCGATGGTCTGGTGATAGGACAGATAAAAATCAGGCCGCCCCTGAGCCGGACCGATGTTCCGACTCCT
>JAGTUY010000190.1 GCA_018224455.1 Desulfosarcina sp. | reverse complement strand
CCGTTGACCCCATGGTATTCGTCGGCGCCGACAAGGCGAGTTTCCGCGCGTTTAAAGTAGGGCAGATTGTGGGCATAGTCCCAGTTGCCCATGCCGGCATCATTGCCCCAGCGCTGGTAGTCCATGGCATTGCCGCGAATGTAGATCATGCCGTTGATGCTGCTCGATCCGCCGAGTACCTTGCCACGCCCGTGGAAAACACGCCGGTTGTTCATATGCGGTTCCGGTTCGCTCTCATAGCACCAGTCATAGAATTTGTTACCCAGGGGTACCGTCAAGCCGGCCGGCATGTGGATGAAAATATCCCAGATATAGTCAGGGCGTCCGGCCTCCAGCACCAGCACCCGGTTGCCCGGGTTGGTGCTGAGCCGGTTGGCCAAGGCGCAGCCGGCGGAACCGCCTCCCACGATGATAAAGTCGTATCGTTTTTGAACCATTTTCTTTCCTCACTCACGGTAGTGACTGCGCTTGGCGGTCGCCTACATTTGCGGCTCGAAATAATCCTGTTGGCCTTCGAAGGCAGCCCCTTCCCGCTTGGCAAGGCCACCGATCAGGCGCGGCGGTGGGCATGAGGATTAATCACGAAGGCGCGTTGATATCCCTATTTGATCGGGGATTGGCTTCGGGGTGATCGTAAAACGAATGCGCTTATCCAGATTCAACGATTGGAGTTTGCCTTCGGTCGGGTGTCCGTTTTTGTCCCAGCCACGCTGTTGGTAGTAGTCTGCCAGCATGACGGCCATGTCCGCCTCACTGATGCGTCTTCCTTTGTGGGGGCCACTGGGCAGCGGCTCTGAGACAATCCGCCTGGGTAGTCGATCCTCTCTGGCCGTGAGCCCTTCGCGCAGATTGAACAGCCGGGTCTGGTTCCAGATGCGCTCCCCCAGGATGTCGAAGAATCGGGCGTCCACCGATCGACCGGTGGCAGCCTGGAACATGCGGACATAGCTCTTGGAGGTGACACCGAAGGCGCCGAAATCGCATTTTACCAGGGTATCCAACCCGGCCAGGTAGTCCTGCTCGCCCTTGAGGATTTCCGCCTTCTGCACCAATCCATATGTGTCCACGGGTTTTCCCCGGAACTCCTTGCCGCCCACTTCATAGGCCACCATGAAGCCGCGCTGGTGGCAGGCCCCGCGATCCGCAGTCATGTAGGCCAACCCCATGCCGGGCGTACCGCGCGGCGCCCACCCGGGGACTTCCAGCCCCTTGACGTGAAGCGCGAAAGCCTCGGCATCCCCCCCCAGCCGGGCGGCCGCCCGCCTGACGCCCAGGCCGAGCAACCGGCCCAGATCACTGTTCTGCATGGCAATGGCATCGATCAGGTACTCGGCCCCGGCCACGCTGCCAAAGGACAGCTTCACCCCAGGCGGTGGATCGATGATTCCCTTTTCAACTGCTTCGAAGGCAAAACCGATCACGCCGCCGGTGGACATGCTGTCCAGGCCGTAAGCATCGCAAAGTTTCACCAGATGGGCCACCGCCCGGACGTCGTGAATGTCTATGTTGCTGCCCATCAGGGCGGCGGATTCATATTCCACGATATCGGTGATCATGGGGGCGTATTTACCGGAACGAACGGCACCCATCTGACTGCAGCGGATGGGGCAGCCGAAACAGGCGGCTTTCCCCAGGAAAAGGTGTTTTTTCTGTCCTTCGTCGCCCAGGCGATCCGCCTGGTCGTCAACCTGGTCGAAGTAATTGCGAAAGGGCAGCGTGCCGACGGAATTGGACCAGGGCACGGCATTGCTGGTGCCGCTGTCGGTGAGGGCCGCACAGGTTTGGCTGGCCCGGATGTCGGCACCGGCCGCATCGCAGGCCTCATGGAAAGCAGCCGGATCGTTGACCTTCACCAGCCGGCTGCCTGAGATGGCGATGGCCTTCAAGTTTTTGGATCCCATCACCGCCCCGGCGCCGCCGCGGCCGGCCTGGCGATTGAACTCACAGCTGATCAGGGCGAACTTGACCCGATTCTCACCGGCCTGGCCGATCGTCACCACCCGAGCTTCCGGCGCATCGAGGTCTTTTTTTACCCGGTCGTTGGCGGCCAGAGCATCGGTTCCCCACATTCCTTCTGCCGAACGGAATTCAACCTGGTCGTCGCTGATCCACACGTAGGTAGGCCGGGTGGCGCGCCCGAGAATGATCAAGCCGTCATAGCCGGCAAACTTGATCTCCGGGCCGAAGCGTCCGCCGAAGAACGAATCCAGGTAGATGCCGGTCAGTGGGGATTTGGTAATCACACAGGCCCGCATGGCGGGTGCCGCCGTGGCCGTGAGCGGCCCGGCCATGAACATGATCACGTTTTCGGGTCCGAGGGGATCCGCACCGGCAGGCGTCAGATCATAGAGCAGTTTGGCGCCGAATCCCTTGCCGCCGACGAAATCATCCTTGAGCCACTGGGGCAGCGGGAGTGTCCAGGCTTTACGGGAGGTCAGGTCAGCCACCAGGAATTGTCCCATGCTGCCGTCAGCCATGGTTCACCTCCCCCCCAACGGCCAGTTCCAGGGCACCCGTCGGACAGGCGGCTACGCAGCGGGGGGCACCGTCGCACAGGTCGCACTTGACCGACTTTTTCAATTCCACGTCCACGCCCACCACGCCGATGGGGCAGTAGCGATGGCACAGATTGCAGGCCACACATTGCTCATGATCGACGACCATGGCCCCAGTGGCAGGGTCTCTCCGGATGGCCTGAACAGGGCAGACATTGGCGCAGTATGGGTTGGCGCACTGGTTGCAGACCGTGGGAAAATGGTAAAGGTTCTCACCGGCGTGCTCGATCCTGAGCAATGCTCGGTGGGGGTTGTAACCACCCAGCAGGCGCATGCTGCAGGCCAGCTGGCACAGGCAGCAGCCGGTACACAGGTCAAAATTGGTTTTGATGAAGTATTTTTCGGCCATTTTCTATCGCGTGTCTAAACCAGCCCGGACTCAAGCCTTTAAACTTTTTTAATGAGCGTTCACAGATTCAGGGTTACCGTTCTTTCGTCGATCTTGATGTGAACCCGGAACGTCGGAACCCTGAACCCGTGAACGGGCAACTATTTTTTTATCCAGCGTGGAACGATAAATTGGCTATCCTTGTAGGCTTTGGTGGGCGGATCGGTGAAGATGGTTTTCAGCTCGCCGCCCTGTACCTGGTAGTGCACCACCGGTGCGGCTTCCTGTGCCCGCAGGACATTGTCCTTGTCCCATTTGATCAGTCCCTGGTGCCCCTCGTAGCCGTGTTCGCGCAGGTAGGCGTTCACTGCCTTGAAGTTGTAGGCGTCGCCCACGGCCGTGACGGCGTTGGCCCATGCCATGATGCCGGTATAGGTCGCCCAGGAACCGGCCGGAATCTGGTGGTCGTATAGCTTTACAAACTTGTCGATCCAGGCCTGACCCGCAGCATTGGGGGCCACCGGACCGGGCAGGCCGGTGGGCATTTCACCCACGATGCCGTCGGCACTGTCGCCCAGGTTTTCCACCACCTCGCGGGGAGTAATGCCCCAGCCCAGGCTCAATATCGAGTCGGTGGGTTTTTGGATGAACTGACGGAAAAAAGTGATGTTTTCCTGGGCGCTGGGGATCTCAATGTGAATCAAAGCCGGATTGATCCGGCGAATGCGGGTCATGATGGCGCCCCATTCGTTAGTGCCGTATGGCACAGTTTCACGCTTGGCAACCTTCCACCCCTTTTCCTTGAAGCTGGATTCCAGGGTGTCACCCACTTCGACGCCCCAGGAATCATCGGTATTGATGATGACGACCTTTTTATTGGGGTAGGTATAGGGAAGGGCCATCAGCACCCGGAACATGCTCTTGGCCTGTTCGATGCCCACATCCGTCAGCTGGAAAATATTGGAATACTGCTCAGGGTTTTCCTTATAAACATCCACGGCTGCCTGGGAACCGTCGTCGGCGAAAAAGGGCACCTCGTACTTACCATATGCGCGGACATCCTGGCCCCAACCGGCCCAGCCGGCATGCACGGATGCGACCTGCTTCTGGCCGCACAGGAAATCGGCGCCCTGCATGACCACCTCGGGCGCAAATTCTTTTGAATCGTAACGGATAATCTCGATCTGCTTGCCCAGCAGGCCTCCAGCCTCGTTGATCTCGTCGATGGCCATCTTGATGCCCTTGAAGTAGTCATCGCCGGAACCGGTATAGGCACCGGTCATGGCCAAGGGTACACCCACGGGAATGGTGTCCGCAGCCATGGCCGCCGGCCCCAGGAGGACCCAAAAAGCCAATAATGTTGATAGAATTTTTTTTATTTTTATGCGGATTAAAGAAAATTCTTTTTCACTTTCACAAATCGCCAAAACGGTGAATAATACCGATTTTGGAAACAACATCAGAATGGTTCACCGTTTTGTGATCCACGCAACCGCGATGGCACATACGTTGCGGAATCAGGGTTAACCGCAACCGATCAACAGTAACCTCAAGTTTGCAAACTGGTTTAAAGGAGGAGACCAATCATGGGAATGACCACCGATGAACTCTACTTCAAACCCCGTCTTCGAGTCATCAACGACGCGCAGATTGCCCAGATCCACGCAGCCACGCTGGATGTGCTCGAGCGCACCGGCATCAAGATCACCCACCCCAAAGCCCTGGAGATCCTGGCCGGGGCCGGCGCCCAAGTCAACGGCGACCGGGTCAAGATTCCCGGATGGCTGGTGGAAGAGGCCATCCGCAAAGCCCCCTCGCGAATCGTTCTGGCCAAGCGCACCGGTGAGCGCACCGTATTTCTGGAGCGGGACAAGAGCTTTTTCGGCCCCAGCCTGGACTGTGTCGACTACATGGATCCGACCACCCACGAACGCTCGCGGTTCATCAGCGACAATGTCGCGGCCACCGCCGCCCTGTGCGACGCCCTGCCCAACTTCCAGTGGTGCATGACCATCGGCATGGCCGAGGACGTGCCCGCCGACATCGCCGATCGGGTCATCGCCCGCAAGGTGTTCGAAAACTGTGAGAAGCCCCTGG
>JAGTUY010000189.1 GCA_018224455.1 Desulfosarcina sp. | reverse complement strand
ATGACGGGCACGGGTTGGTCGAAGCATCGGGTCCTTTTGACGATGATGTCCAGAAACGAGAAGTCCCCCTTGACTTTCAACAAGCTCTTGGCTTTCTGCATGCCCATACTCGTGCCAAGCCCGCCGTTGAGTTTTTGGTTTTACTTTCCAATAGAGCCATATGGTCATTATGCATCCCGGTTGGATGGCGTGTAAATGGGGCAAAGGCCCTATTTGCATGGCTGCCGGAATTGATTGAACCGATATAGCGAGCGCATTCCAAGTTGCTTGCCGCGGAAAGTTTTAAACCGTCTGTTCCCTGTCAACGATTGTGCAGGATGTCGAAGATGAGCCACAGCCCGAGTACGGCGGAGATGAGATAGCCGGCAAGTCCCAGCAGCGGGTATCCATATATAATCGGAGGAATGCCGGTGGTGATGATCAGAGACGATCCGATGACCATGGCACCCAGGATAATTCCCATGGTCAGCCGGCTGAAAATTTTTTCGAGGGTGGTTTGAAGGCCGCCCAGGTTGCGGTGCTCAAATCCGATTCGCAGCCGACCCTGTTCCATTTTTTCGACAATATCGCCGATGCGCTTGGGAAACCGGGTGGGCGCGGCGGCCATTTTGAGCAGGAACGCGCGCCCGGCGCGCCAGATCGATTGCGGGCTGAAGCGTTGGCTGGCAAGGCGCTTCAGATGGGGGCGCATCTCGGTCACCAGGTCCATCTCGGGGTTGATCAGCTGCACCGTTCCTTCGGCGGTGACCAGTGCCTTGATCATCATGAACAGGTCGGTTGGGATCTGCAAATGGTATTTGCGGATCATTTCGGTCACGTCCAAAACCAATTGTCCCAAACGCAGCTCGGATAACGAATCGACCAGATGGGAATCGAGCACGTCGAGCAGATCGCGTTCGAGAGTGCGTCTGTCGATGTCGACACTACCGGCAGCGATGGTCAGCAGGGTGTCGACCAACCGCCGGCTGTCTCGTTCAACGATCGCGCTAATCAGGTCCACCACTTCATGTCGGTCTCCGGCCGTCAGGCGGCCGACCATGCCCCAATCCAGCAGGTTGATCGTGTTGCCATTGGAAATGAGCACATTTCCCGGGTGTGGGTCGGCGTGAAAGAAACCGACTTCAAAGAGCTGCTTGACCGTGGCGCGCAAACCGTTGCGGGCCAAGGCCATCGGGTCTTCAAGCAGATCGCGGTCCATGGTCCTCAGGTTCTGCCCGCGAATATACTCCATTACGAGCAGTTGCGGCGTGCTGAGCTGCAAAAATGCCTTGGGAACATGAATTCCTTCTAAACCCCGCATGTGGCCGCGGGCCATCTGAACGTAGCGGGCTTCACGCTGGAAATCCAATTCCCGTTCGAGCGATTTTCGTATCAGTTTCACCAGGCGAGGCAATTCGTAGGTTTGCATTTCCGGTATGCGCGCATGCATTCGTTCGGCAACCGATTCCAGAATACTCAGGTCCCGGTTGATATTCGATTCAATATCGGGCCGCTGGACTTTGAGGGCGACCTCCATGGCGCCGTCCCGCAATACCGCCCGATGGACCTGGGAAAGTGACGCGGCGGCCAGGGGTCGCTCGTCGAACGAGTGGAACAGACGCTCCCACGGTTGGTCTACATTATCGCGGATCACGGCTTTGATCGATTCGACGTCAACGGGAGCAGCATCGTCCTGAAGTTTCTGCAATTCTTCAATCAGTGGTTTGGGCAGCAGGTCCGACCGCAAGCTCATCACCTGGCCGAATTTAACGAATGTCGGCCCCAGTTGGTCCAGAGCCATGCGAAACCGTTCATAAGGCGTCAGATCGGGATCGACATCCATGACCCGATCCGCGAGATGACGCCCCGGCAGGTCAAGCAGACCGACAATATCGGCAAAGCCGTATTTGACGAACGCCGCAAGGATTTCTTTTAACCGACCGAGGTTGCCGATTGTTTTAAGCTTCATTTCGCCTTTCCTGTTTCATTCGCAAGTATGTAGGTTTAAACATGGAGTGTACCAGTAAATGGAACCACGAATATATAAGCACGACCCCCCAATCTGCCGGACCCCGGACAGTAGATTTGAACCCTCCCCGCGGCTTGTTTGGGAGAGGGCTTATATACTGCGGATGAATTGATGAAAAATGTGCTCCTGGATTACATTGCCCGCAAAAAAACATGTCGGGTCGATTTATATACTCATTAAAACCTAATCCAATACATGCCAGCACCCATTGAGATTCCGGCATCGTTGGATATGATGATCGATATCTCCAGTGCGACACTCAGGTATGATTCGATCTGGAGACAACCAAAAACCGGTTCGGCGAACTGAAAGGAGTGTATTTATGGGAGCAGTTAAAGATGAAATTTATAAGTGTGAGGCCTGCGGCAACATCGTCATGGTGTTGGAAGGCGGCGACGGTGATCTGGTGTGTTGCGGTGAAAACATGAAACTGTTGACATCCGATGAAGCCAAGGCGTTCGCCCAGCGGATGCCCAAGCCAGGCTCACCGTAGTTCTTCCGTCGTTCGGAGAAATACGGAAGCGGGTGCCGTCCGCGACTGTCGTGGGCAGCACCTGTTTCTGTCTTGGCTGTTTCTGTTTTAGCGTGTATTCGAACGAGTAAACATCGCTGTGACCAGATGATTGTAAAGAAAGAGGTGCACACCCATGTGTGCCGAAAGAGAGGTTAACATGCCGATCGGATTTGATGAAATTCAGGTGGATCCGACGCCAGTGGGCACCGTCGTCACGCTCAAATTCCGTGAAAAATTGGACAAAGCGGATTATGAAACCTTCGTCCCGATGATCGAAAGCCAGATGCGAAACGGTTCCCCCATCCGGCTGCTGGCGGAGTTGCATGACTTTGAGGGATGGACGGCCGGCGCACTCTGGGAAGACACCAAATTCGCGGCCAAACACTTCAATGACATCGAACGGCTGGCCGTGGTGGGTGAATCCCGCTTCCAAAAGGGGATAACGGTATTCGTCAAACCGTTCACCTCAGCCGATGTCCGCTATTTCGATATTCAGGAGATCGATAGGGCGCGGGAATGGGTCCGCGAAGCGTGAACGATCATTAATCTTCCGCATTGGAGGATGATATGCCATCGGAAGGCCTGTAT
>JAGTUY010000188.1 GCA_018224455.1 Desulfosarcina sp. | reverse complement strand
GCCCGTCACCCATTTTTATGGGCTTCCTTAAAGCCGTGCCACTCATCATGATCAATGATATCGTCACCATCCAGATCAACAGCCTCAAACACATCCGCGGTGGCATCCGGGAACCGTTGTTTGAACCCACCGGTTTTTCGTAAACGATAACAAGAGTGATTGACTTGTCATCGTTTTCGGCCGATGATTAATTGAATGGAACAAACGCCAGTTTAGTTCTGACCTGTCAGCCTGAAGCGGAGTGAGAGCTGCGCGAAACGCCTACAATTATATCCAGGGAGAGGCACCATGAAGAAGCTGGTCGAGGAGATTGCAAAGGCACTTGTTGACGCACCGGAACAGGTATCGGTCAACGAAATTGAAAGCCGGCAGAGCATCGTCGTCGAGCTGGCCGTGGCCAAACAGGATCTGGGGAAAATCATCGGGAAAAAAGGCCAGAATGTTCAAGCCATCCGAACCATCCTGAACGCCGCTTCGGGAAAAAGCAAAAAACGGATCATCCTGGAACTGCTGGAATAGATATGTGGATTGGACAGATATAAACGGTGGACTATTTCTTTTGAACCGCCTTTTCAACCTGCTCCAAAAACAATTTTCGCGGGAGCTCCCGGGCACCAAAACGGATGAGATGATCCGTTCTCACCTGGCAATCGATAAGCTTGAACCGGAGTCGCCTAAGATTCTCCACAAGCGCAACAAAGGCAACTTTGGAGGCGTTGCTGACCCGGCTGAACATGGATTCGCCGAAAAAAACGCGGCCGATTGAAATGCCGTAAAGACCACCGGCAAGCGTTTCTCCCTGCCACGCTTCCACTGAGTGGGCATATCCTCTCCGATACAGTTCACAATAGGCATCTTTCATCTCGCCGGTGATCCAGGTTCCCTTGCCATAGGATCGCTTCGCATCGGCGCATGCCTGAATCACGGCACCAAAATCCTTGTCGAAAGTAATGCTGAAGCGTTTTCTTTTGATGACCTTGCGTAGTGATTTTGAAATTCTCAGTTCATCGGGATACAACACCAATCGCGGATCGGGCGACCACCAGAGGATAGGTTCGCCTGAGCTGTACCAGGGGAAAATGCCGCTCTTATATGCCAGCAGCAGGCGGTCAGTGCTCAGGTCGCCGCCAACGGCCAGCAGGCCTTCTTTGATGGCAAGATGCGGTGGGGGAAAGGAGAGTCTCTTGGATAGGGTGAAGACGGGCATGGGTTTAGGGCTTAGGCTTTGGGCTACAGGCGCGCAGGCTGAAGGGTCTTTTTGTTGATTGAATTTACAATTTCTCTGCAGGCGCCAATTTTTAATTTTGAATTTTCAATTTAGAAAGCCGGATACCCGGAAGGCGAAAGCCAGAGGTTCAGTCCATATGACTTGGAAATCATTCAAGTGCCTTCAGAATTATAGAGCCCCGGTGATTATTTTAATTCAAAACTAAAAATTTAAAATTAGAACAGGCTATCAGCACCGAGCTATTTGCCATATTCAAACAGCAGTTCATCTCCCTTCAGGTCCAGATTAACCCTTCCCCCCTTCTCCAGCCGACCGAAGAGAATTTCATCCGCCAGTACATCTTTGATCTCGGTCTGAATGACGCGGGCCAGCGGCCGGGCGCCGTATTGGGGGTCATGGCCTTTCTTGGCCAGCCATTGTCTCACCTTTTCCGAGTAGGCCATGGAAACTTTCTTGACCGTCAGCTGGTCGGCAAACTCTTTCATAAATTTATCGACGATCATGGCCATGATCTCACGGTCGAGGGCGTTGAAGGTGATAATGCCGTCCAGGCGGTTTCGAAATTCCGGGCTGAAAATCTTCTCGATGGCCTTTTTTCCTTTGCCGGTGGAATCGCCTTTGGTGTCGCCGAAGCCAATGGTGGCGCTGCTCATCTCGCGTGAACCGGCGTTGGATGTCATCATGACGATGACATTGCGAAAATCCGCTTTTTTACCGTTATTATCCGTCAGCGTAGCGTGGTCGAGCACCTGCAAAAGGATATTGAACAGATCTTCGTGGGCTTTTTCGATTTCGTCCAACAGCAGAACACAGTAGGGGTGCTTGCGCACGCCGTCGGTGAGCAGACCACCCTGATCGAAACCGATATAACCGGGGGGTGCGCCGATAAGCCGGGCCACGGCATGCTTTTCCATATACTCGCTCATGTCGTAGCGCATGAATTCCACATCCAGTTGCTGGGCCACCTGCCGGGCCACTTCGGTCTTGCCAACGCCGGTGGGGCCGGTGAACAGGAATGACCCCACCGGCTTTTCCGGCTGTCCCAACCCGGCCCTTGAGCGCTTGATGGCGGTCACCAGGGCATCGATGGCATCGTCCTGGCCAAAAACAACCCGGCGCAGCTGGCCGCTCAAATTTTCAAGTTTGGCCTTGTCCGGTGTGGAAACGTTGACCGCTGGAATTCGAGCAATCTTGGAGACGATCTTTTCGATATCCGACGGGTGAACCCACTTGCGGTTGGTGGCGCCGGAGAGCCGGATGGCGGCACCGGCCTCGTCGATGACGTCGATGGCCTTGTCCGGCAGAAATCGGTCGTTGATGTATTTGGCCGACAGTTCACAGGCCGCTTTGAGCGCCGCATCCGTGTATTCGATCTCGTGGTGCGCCTCGTAACGGGAGCGCAGTCCTTTGAGGATCTTGATCGATTCCTTGACCGGCGGTTCCATGATGTCGATCTTTTCGAATCGCCTGGACAGGGCGCGGTCCTTCTCGAAATGATTTTTGTGTTCCTCATAGGTCGTCGAACCGATACATCTCAGTTCGCCAGTGGAGAGGAAGGGTTTTAAGATATTGCTGGCATCCATGGATCCACTGCTGGTGGCGCCGGCGCCGACGATGGTGTGAATCTCATCGATGAACAAAATTGCGTTTTTGCGTTTTTTCAGCTCGGAAACCACTCCCTTGAGGCGCTGCTCAAAATCACCCCTGAACTTCGATCCGGCCAGCATGCCGCCCAGGTCCAACGAATAGATGCGCACCTCTTTGAGCAGGTTAGGCACCTCACCGCTCCAGATCTTCTGGGCCAACCCCTCGGCCATGGCCGTCTTTCCCACACCCGGATCACCAACGAAAATGGGGTTGTTTTTCCTGCGCCGGCAGAGCACCTGCATGGTCCGCTCCATTTCCAGTTCGCGGCCGATCAACGGATCCAGCCTGCCTTTGGCAGCCTGGTCAATCAGATTTACCGTGTAAGCGTCCAGAGGACTGGACTTTTTCTTAACGGTTTTCTGTTCGGCCGGTGCATCGGTTTCAGACGCGTCGTCGGCGTTGCCCGTTGGAAGTTCATGGGAGATGTTCCGCAGCACATCCAGCCGTGAAATTCCCTCTGCGTTCAGGAAATAGACCGCATGGGAGTCCTTCTCCATAAAAATGGAGGCCAGAATATCGCTGACGGCCACCTCTTTCTTCTCGGCCGAGCGAACATGATTGACCGCCCGCTGAATCACCCGCTGAAAACCGATGGTCTGCTGGAGCACATACTCGCTTTCTTCAGGAAGCATCTCCATACTGTCATTGAAGAACATTTCCAGATTGGCTTTAATATTTTCTACATTTCCACCGCACTTTTCAACGATTTCAAGTCCTGAACTGTCATGCAATATAGCAAAAAGGACGTGTTCGACACTGACGTATTCGTGCCGCCGTTTTTTGGCTTCGCGAACGGCAAAGCCCAATGTGGCGCTGAGTTCCTTGCTGATCATAGTCTATTCCTGTTCCATGCTGCAACGCAGCGGATAGCCGCTTTCACGGGCAAGATTGTGAACCGTATCGACCTTGGTTTCGGCAATTTCATGGGCGTAGCTCCCACACACCCCGATACCCTTGCGATGAACATTCAGCATGATCTTTGCCGCCGATTCAGGTGACTTGTTAAACACGTACATCAGGATCTCGACGACAAACTCCATGGTGGTGTAATCATCATTGTGCAGCAACACCCGGTACATGGGCGGTTCCCTGGTTTCATCCCGGGTTTCTGAACCAAGCTGCTCTTCTATCTGGTGGCGATCACGGGCCATAAGGTTTCATTAACAGGGTTTAGGCGTAACGGACAGTTCCAAGTCAACGGCTGATGTCACGCGATTTGACCCATCAGGGGTGTTAAGTATCAGCCGCCAGGCCATAACCAATCGAAATCACTTGTTTCATTCAACGATGAGCGATGAACTGACGGTATGACCTGCATATGATTATAATCATCGCCGATATGGATTGTAAAGTGCATTTCTTGGCTGCGGAAGGGTTAAATAAGCCGGGGTTTCAGGTGATTCGATGTTCAATCGGTCGACCCTGGAGCGGTTGGATCGGATTCAGATTGAAGATCGATCTCAATGATACGAGGAGTCAGGGCACCGTTCTCAATCTGAACCCTGGCGATGGATACCGGATAATTGAACCGCCGGTGACCGGCACTTCCCGGATTGAGGTAGGTGACGCCATTTTCTTGATAAATTTTGGGTTGGTGGGTGTGTCCACTGACGACCACATGGATTCCGGCGGCAGACGGGTCCAGGTCAAGCTGGTAAAGATCATGGAGAAGGTAAAAAAAAATCCCTTCAATCTCAACCATATCCTTGATCGGCAATGAATTGGACCATGAGCCGTGGTCCATGTTCCCACGCACAGCCAGTACCGGAGCGATTCGTCCCAGCCGCGTCAACACCTGTCCATCGCCCACGTCACCGGCGTGCAGAATGTGTTGGCAGCCCGACAGTGCCTGTTCAACCTCCGGGCGGAGAAGACCGTGGGTGTCGGAGAGGATACCGATGGTTGTCGGGTTCATTTTATCTTCCACAGCACTTCTTATATTTCTTACCGCTGCCGCAGGGACAAGGATCGTTGCGGCCGATCTTTACGGATTCTCGTTTAACCGGTTTTTTGGCGGCCGGAGCATCGCCGCTGCCGGAAAAAGTCAGGTTCTGCGCTTTGGGCTTTTGCAGCGCATCGATGTGGTCCGGCTGGGCCAGCTGGATGCGAAAAAGAATGCCCAGGGTTTCCGCCTTGATGCGGTCGATGGTCTCCTGGAACATTTCGAAGCCTTCTTTTTTGTATACCAGCAGCGGGTTCTGCTGTGCATACCCGCGCAGCCCGATACCTTCCTTGAGGTGATCCATGGACAGCAAATGATCCTTCCATAAATTGTCCACGGTCTGAAGCATCACCATCCGCTCCAGCTGACGGAAATCATCCTCACTGCCCAGCATGGCGGCTTTTTTTTCATAGACGATAGCGGCCTGTTCGTAAATCACCTGGGCCAGGCCTTCGTCGTTGAGGCCGTCCATGGTGTTTTCATCCGGTCTTACCAGCCTGAAGTTGAATTGCTGGAATACGTCGTCAGAAATGGCCTCCCACTGCCAATCCTCCGGCAGCGCTCGCTCATCGGCAAATTTTCCGGCAATCGTTTCGGCGCTTTCCATCATAATATCGTCGATGGTGGATTTCAGGTCAACGCCGGTCAGCAGATCGCGGCGCTGTTTGTAGATGACTTCGCGCTGCTGGTTCATGACGTCGTCGTACTCGATCAGGTGCTTGCGGATGTCAAAGTTGTGCGCCTCCACCTTGGACTGGGCATTCTCGATGGCACGACTGATCAGATTGTGTTCGATGGGTTCACCCTCTTCCATACCCAGACGCTCCATGATGCCGGTAATCCGCTCACCACCGAAAATGCGCAGCAGGTCATCCTCAAGCGCCAAATAGAAACGGGAGGAACCCGGGTCCCCCTGGCGTCCGGCGCGGCCACGCAGCTGGTTGTCGATACGCCGGCTCTCGTGGCGCTCCGTACCCAGGATATGAAGGCCGCCCAATTCGGTCACACCCTCACCCAGTACGATGTCGGTACCGCGTCCGGCCATGTTGGTGGAAATCGTCACCGCCCCCTTCTGTCCGGCCATGGAGATGATCTCAGCCTCCTTCTCGTGATTCTTGGCATTCAGCACCTCGTGGGGGATGCCCTGCTTTTTCAGTTTTTTGGCCAGCTGCTCGGAGATGTCGATGGACACCGTACCCACCAGCACCGGCTGGCCTTTCTGGTGGAGGGCTTTGATCTCTTCGATCGCGGCGTTGAACTTTTCCCTGCGGGTCTTGTAGATCACATCGGGAAAGTCAATGCGAACCATGGGCATGTTGGTGGGGATGACCGAGACGTCCAGGCTGTATATCTTCTTGAACTCCGCGGCCTCGGTGTCCGCCGTACCGGTCATGCCCGACAGTTTGTCGTACATCCGGAAATAATTCTGAAAAGTGATCGTAGCCAGGGTCTGGTTCTCGTTCTCAATCTTGACGTTCTCCTTGGCCTCCAGCGCCTGGTGCAGCCCTTCGCTGTATCGGCGGCCGGGCATGAGCCGTCCGGTGAATTCGTCGACGATAATCACCTCGCCCTCTTTGACGATATAGTCCACATCGCGTTTGAACAGGGTGTGGGCTTTGAGGGCCTGGTTGGTGTGGTGAAGCAACTCGATATTGGAGGGGTCGTATAGGTTTTCAACACCCAGCAGCCGCTCGGCATGGGCCACGCCCTCCTCGGTAAGCACTGCACTTCGGGCCTTCTCGTCGATTTTGAAATCCACTTCCGCCTTGAATTGGGGGATGATCCCATTGACCTGGTAATAAAGCTGGGTCGATTTCTCGGCAGGCCCGGAGATGATTAACGGCGTCCGGGCCTCATCGACAAGGATGCTGTCTACCTCGTCCACGATGGCAAAATGAAGGTCCCGCTGGACCAGGGACTGCGAATCGAATTTCATGTTATCGCGAAGATAATCAAAACCGAACTCATTGTTGGTCCCGTAGGTGATGTCCGCACCGTAGGATTCCTTTCGCTGCCGGTCGTCAAGTCCGTGCATGACCGTTCCCACGGACATTCCCAGATAGGTGTAGATCCGGCCCATCCACGCCGTATCACGCCGTGCCAGATAATCGTTGACCGTGATCACATGCACCCCGCGTCCGGTGAGCGCATTGAGGTAGGCGGGCAGCGTGGCCACCAGGGTTTTACCTTCACCGGTTTTCATCTCGGCAATTTTTCCGCCATGAAGCACCATGCCGCCGATGAGCTGAACGTCGTAGGGACGCATATCCAGGGTGCGCATTGAGGCTTCCCTGACGGTGGCAAAGGCTTCGGGCAGCAGGTCATCCAGCGGTTCCCCGTTGTCGAGGCGCTTCTTGAGCCGCGGTGTCTGGTCTTTTAGCTGCGCCTCGCTCATGGCCTTCATGCCCGGCTCCAGGGCATTGATGACTTCCACGAAGGGTTGGAGTTTTTTCAGCTCACGTTCATTTTGGCTGCCGAACATCTGAGTTAACAATTTACCAATCATCGATTCAATCTCCAATCTGTTCGAATGGATGGTGACTCTGGGAGCTGACAACTGCTTGTCAATTCAGAATATAAGTGGCGGGATTGACGGGAACGCCGTTGAGGTGGACTTCATAGTGCAGATGAGGGCCGGTGCTGCGGCCACTGTTGCCCATCTGGGCAATGATGTCACCGCGCTTGACTTTTTCGCCTGGTTTCTTCAAGGCTTCGCTGAGATGGGCGTACCGGGTGAGCATGCCATGGCCATGATCGATGACGATCACATTGCCCATGGGCCCCTTTTTCCCCGCATAGGAAATGATGCCGTTTGCGGTAGCCAGGATGGCGGTACCCTCCCGGTTGGCGATGTCCACTCCTTTATGAAACTCTTTTCTACCGGTAAACGGAGAAATCCGGTGACCGAAACGGGAGGTCATCCAGCCATCAGTCGGTCGAATGGCCGGTGTCGAAGCCAACAGGTTGCGCTGGCCTTCCAGCTTGTCCAGCAGGTTGCCGAAGCTGTTCTCCCGGCGTTGGGTCGCCGTATTGAGTTCATCCACCTGCTGGTGCATTTCTCGCATCAGCCCTTCGTGTCGCTGGGTCAGCTCGAGTTGAGGGTCCAGATCGTCGGGAGCAGCCCCCCCCACGCCGAAAAGGTTGTTGTCGACTTGGCTGGGCGCCAAATTGGCAATCACGCGAATTTTTTCCTCGAACTGGTCCAAGCCGACCAGCTTTTCCTTGAGCGCATTGATTTCATGGGCGAACGCTTGAATCTGAAGCCGCTGCTGTCCGATCTCTTCCCGTTGCTCGTCAATGGTTTGGGCGACATAATGATTGGCGGCAAGGGATTGTCGAATCATCTGGTAATCGTGGAGGGAAATGCCGACAAGGGCGATACCAATGGTGGTTGATAGTGCCATGCCCACCAGCAGGGCAACGGGGATGGACAATTGTTTGACCGTCGATCCCGAATGACTCAAAATGATCAGCGATATTTTTTTTGCCATCGTTCTTCGTCACCGGAAGCAAGGAAAACAATTTTCCAAGCAATATCAATTGGTTAGTTATGTTTTTAACGCCAACAATAAAAAGGCTACCATGATAGAGACATCATGTCAATACCACGGCAGCCGTTGCTCGCTGTTAACTCCCCATTTTAATTGGCAAATAAGCCCATCCCAATCAGAGATAAGTGCTTCTTTGCTCTCCTACGCGATGCCCAGTTTGAACTTCAGCGACTTCAGGGTGTTGAGCATGAGCATGGTAATGGTCATGGGACCCACGCCGCCGGGAACCGGGGTAATGGCGCCGGCAATCTCCTTGGCGGCATCGAAGTCCACGTCACCCTTGAGGATCGCTATCTTCTTGCCGGTCTTTTCGCTGATTTTCTCACCCACGCGGTTGACCCCGACATCGATGACACAGGCGCCGGGTTTGATCCATTCCGGCTTCACCAGATCCGGTACGCCTGCGGCAACGATCAGAATGTCGGCTCGCTTGCAGTGGGCGGCCAAGTCTTTTGTCCGGGTGTGGACGATGGTGACTGTGGCGTTGGCCCCGGGGCCTTTCTGGACCATCATGTTTGCAATGGGTTTGCCCACGATGTTGGAGCGACCCACCACAACAACCTCGGCACCGCTTGTCTCGACCCCGGCACGCACGATCATCTCCTGGATTCCTGCAGGGGTGCACGGGGGAAACTTGACTTCCGCGCCACCGATCATCAGCCGACCCACGTTGACCGGATGGAAGCCATCGACATCCTTGTCCGGATCGATGGCGTTGAGAACCTTTTTCTCATCAATGTGTTTGGGCAGCGGAAGCTGGACCAGGATGCCGTTGATGCTTTCATCCTGATTGTACTTGTCGATCAGCCCCAGCAGCGCCGCTTCTGAGATGTCCACCGACTGGTTGTCCTGAATTTCCTTGAATCCGACGCGGTGAGCGGTTTTGATTTTCAGGGTCACGTAGGAAATAGATGCCGGGCTCTCCCCCACGAGGATGGTGACCAGACCGGGAACCACGCCGTGCTTTTCCTTGATCTGCTTTACCTCGGCGATAATTTCTTCAAGGATCTGCTCCCGGATTTCGGTCCCCTTAATAAGCGTTGCTGTCATCTCCAGTCTCCTTTCACATTGATGGTTTCGGTGCGAAACAGCGCTAATGAAAAGCCGTCTGTGTTTTCAAAAAGGGATTGTCGGTAATTAGCAAAATGGCAAGAATGCGAGCGTTTCCCATGATCGAGACGCCCCTTGTTTAGTCCAAAACGGCGTAGATGTCAACAAGGCGATCTTGTTGGAAATGTGCGCTGCAGCTACAGCGGATAAGGAACGCCGTCCAGGCCGGCGGTTTCATCGAGACCGAACATCAAATTCATGTTCTGGACGGCCTGCCCGGCGGCCCCCTTGACCAGGTTGTCGATGGCTGACATCAGGATCAGCCGACCGCTGCCGGGGTCCACCACCCACCCCATATCGCAGAAGTTCGTTCCCCTGACATGCAAGGTGTCCGGGAAGCGTCCGCCTGGCAGCAGGCGGATGAAGGGCTTGTTGTGGTAGTAGGCGTCCAGGCAGCCTCGGATTTGCCTTTCATCGGCGCCTGCGGAAGTCGTGAGGTAGATCGTACTTTCCATCCCCCGAGTCATGGGCACCAGGTGGGGCACGAAGGTGATTCTCACCGATTCACCCGCGAACCGGGCAATATTTTCCTCGATCTCCGGCGTGTGACGGTGCCCGCCCACCTTGTAGGGTTTGAATGACTCGTTGACATGGCAGAAATGGGTGGTGGCGGTGGCTTCGCGGCCGGCACCGCTGACACCGGATTTGCAGTCGGCGATGAGGGTGGTCGGATCCACCAGCCGTTCTTTGACCAGCGGCAGCAATGGCAGCAGCACACTGGTGGGGTAACAGCCCGGGTTGCCGATCAGATCCGCGGCCGCCAACCGATCACCATAGATCTCGCACAACCCGTAGACCGCCTTGTCCATCAGGTGGGCGCAGGTGTGGGCCTGGTAGTGTGACTCGTAGGCATCCCGGCTGCTGAACCTGAAGTCGGCAGAGAGGTCCACCACCCGCCTTCCCGCGTCCAGAAGATCAGGGACCATGGCCATGGAGGCCTTGTGCGGCAATGCTAGAAAAACAACATCGGCTTTTTTCGCGGCAGCTGCCGGATCGCTCTCCGTACAACCCAGATTCACGAATCCCTTCAATGCGGGATAGATGGTATCGAAGGCAATTCCGGCATGCTGCCGTGAAGTAATGACGGACAGGTCCACATCCGGATGGCCGGACAGGATTCTGACCAGTTCTGCGCCGGCGTAGCCAGTCGCGCCAATTACTGCTGCACGAAGCATGGAGACTCCTTAACCCGCATAGACCGGGAATAACAGATTGCAGTCATTGAATAGAATCATCCGCCCAGGTATGCTTTCTTTACCTCAGGATCATTGATCAGGGTGCTGGAATCGCCTTCGAGCACCAGGCTGCCATTTTCCAGAACATACCCCTTTTGGGAAAACTTCAGGGCCAGCCGGGCATTCTGCTCCACAAGCAAAATGGCGGTGCCCTCCTGCCGGTTGATCTCCTTGAGGGCCTGGAACACTTTCATCATCAGCAGCGGCGACAGCCCCATGGAGGGTTCGTCCAGCAGCATCAAGCGGCGGCCGCTCATAAATGCCCGGCCGATGGCCAGCATCTGCTGCTCTCCGCCGCTCATGGTCCCCGATGCCTGTGACTGGCGCTCTTCCAACCGGGGAAAAATTTCAAACACCCGTCGAATATCTTTTTTAACATTGTCCCTGTCCTTGCGGGCAAAGGTGGCCAGTTGGAGGTTCTCCATCACCGTCAGGTTGCCGAACAGACGGCGGCCTTCGGGTACGTGGGTAATGCCAAGCTGGCTGACCACCTTGTCTGCGGGAAAACTGAGCAGGTCTTTTCCCAGGCAGGTCATGACCGACCCGGCCTCAACCGGCACCATTCTGGAAACCGCTCGCAGGGTCGTGCTTTTACCGGCGCCATTGGCACCGATGATGGTGACGATTTCACCGGCGTCGATATTGAAACTGATCCCCTGCAGGGCTTTGATATTGCCGTATGACACCCGGAGGTTCTCCACGTTGAGCAGCATCAGAAGTCCACCTCCTGTTCGCCGATGTAGGCCTCGATGACCTTGGGATTGTTCTGAACCTCGTTGGGCGTTCCCTCCACAATGACCTGGCCAAAAACCAGGACCTGCACGCGCTGGCAAAGCTCGTGGACCACCCGCAGTCGGTGTTCGATCAGGAAAATGGCCAGGTTGAAACGCTCATGGGCAGTGCGCACCACCTCGATCATGGCCATCATTTCGTCCGGCGTCATGCCCACCGTGGGTTCGTCCAGCAACAGCACCTTGGGCTCGATAACCAGTGCCCGGGCCATCTCCACCCGGCGCTGGGCACCGTAGGGCAGATTGACCACCAGTTGGTCGGCAAACTGGTCCACGGCGAACATCTGGAGATATTCCATGGCCAGTTCCGTGGTATAGCGTTCCTCGCGCCGGCGTTTTGGGGTGTCCAGAAAGGCCCCCAACAGACCATAGGAGAGTTTCGAATAGCGGGCCATTTTAATGTGTTCCAGCACGGTCATGTGGCGCCAAAGCTTCATCTCCTGGAATGTGCGGGCCAGGCCCATAGAAGCGGTCTGGTTGGGTTTTTTGCCCACCAGCTCCTCACCATCGAAGATCACGGACCCCTGGGCAGGACGGTAAATGCCGGTCATCAGGTTGAAGATGGTGGTCTTGCCGGCACCGTTGGGTCCGATGAGGCCGGTGATCTGCCCCGGGTCCAGGCTGAGATTGTATTTGGAAACGGCCTGCAAGCCGCCAAAATTATGGCTCATGTCAGTGACGTGAAGCAGTGGCATATTATTCGACCTCCTTGGGTCCGAACACCTGCCGGACATCGAACTCCTTGAAGGCGATCAGCCCGGTGGGCCGATAGATCATCACCAGAATCAGCAAGAGGGGGATGACAATCCATTTGAGAATTTCCAGCGGCCGCAGCGCCTCACCCAGAAGGCTGATGGACACCGCGCCGACAATGGATCCGTAGACGGAGTTCAAGCCGCCGAAATAGACCATGGCCAGCACCTCGGCCAGTTTCTGGACGCTGAACATGGCCGGGTTCACATAGCGCAGCACGTGGGCCAGCAGGCCGCCAGCCACACCGGCCCAGAAAGCACCGAACAAAAAGGCCGTCATCTTGGTTTTTCGGGTGTTCACGGTCATGGCTTCGGCCGCCGATTCGTCGTCACGCACCGCGTTGAGGGCTTTGCCCATGGTGGACGTGACGAAGTTGTTGATGGTCCAGATACCCAGGGCCATGGTGATGAAAATCACCGGCAAGGTCGCCCAGTCCGGCTGCCCGGAAATGCCTCTGGAACCGCCCAATGCCTGCATGTTTTCGAAAAAGCTTTTCACGATGAAAAGAAAGGCCAGGCTGATGATCGCCAGATAGTCCCCCCGGGTTTTAAAGGAAGGAATGGCGACGATCAACGCGCCCATGGAGGCCATCAAACCTCCGAAGATTAGCGCCAGAGGAAAGGTAAGGTAGGCAGTGGAAACGTTGAACACCGCCTCACCCAGAACCTTGTCGCTGGCAAACAGACCCACCGTAAACAGACTGGACATGTAGGCGCCGATGGCCATGAAGCCGGGGTGAGAGCACGAAAATTCGCCCATGTAACCATTGATGATGTTCAGGCTCAGGGTGAACAGGACGGCGATCAGGGTCAACTTAAGAAAAATCAAGCGGTAGTCGCTCATCTCGGCCCAGACGTGCAGGACCGCATACATCAGTCCCAGCTGCACCAGTGCGGTGACGATGAGGGGAAATCGTTGAAGGAACCGGGCCAGTGCATTGGCCGGCTTTACCACAGCCCGGGCGACAATAGCCAGCGGAAGCAGGTAAATGACGGTCAGGTAGACCAAGGCGGCGGGGATGTACACCCAGGTAGCCCAGTTAAACGCATCCCCCTTGATCAGAAAATTGATTATCCCGGCCAGCACTTTGAAAATAGTGAGCAGGCCGAATAGCACCGGCATCTTGGGCAGCCCCAATAACACGGTCAGCCCTTCGCCGGCCGACTGCTCCCAAATTGCACAGGCCAGAAAACCGAGCAGGTATCCCAGCAGGGGCACCGGTTTAAAAAACAGGCCCACCCGGTGAAAAAGGCCGCCGGTCTGTTTCGGTGCGAGTGTTTCTTCCATGGTTACGTTTCCTTGTCCGCGAATACGTTCAGGATAGGATTAGAGCCGCAATTTAGCGCTGTATGCCTGCCCGAAAAGTCCGTGCGGCCTGAAAATAAGGATCAGCAGGACGATGGAATAGGCGATGAGGTCACGCAGGTTGGAGCCGATATTAAGTGAAAACAGCCGGTTAACGATCTGAATCGCCGGTACGGTCATGATTTCGATAAAGCCCAGCATGAAGCCGGCGATGCAAGCGCCCATGATGGATCCACGACCGCCGAGGATGGCCGCCACAAAGGCTTTCCATCCGAAGCTCACCCCCATGTAAGGGTCCAGCACTGGATAGGCCAGCCCGAAAAGGATGCCGGCGGCGGCAGCCAGCGCCGAACCGATGGCAAAGGTCATGGCGGCAATGGTGTTCATGGGCACCCCCACCAGGGGAACCACTACATAATCGTAGGCCATGGCCCGCATGGCCATGCCCCAACGGGTTCGGCTGATAAACTGGTGCAGGGCCAGCATCAGTCCGATGGAAACCAGAACGATCATGATCTTCTTGTTGGTCACGAACACACCACCGATGTTGTAAGTGGTCGATTCGATCAACTGGGGAAATTTCAGACGCGAGCCGCCTAAAAAGAGGATGTTGGAGGTTTCCAGGATGATGCCGATCATCAAGCCGGTGATGGCGGCAGATGCCCGGGGGGCCTCCCGCAGAGGCCGGTATCCCACCCGTTCGACGATAATACCCACGAAGGCGGTGAGAAACATAGAAATCAGCAGCGTCATCACCAGCAGCACCCAGCCGGGCAAAACGGCTGCCGCCCCGGTACCGAAAAGGGACAGCAATCCGATAGAGACGCCAAGCCCGATGTAAGCGCCCACCATGAAGATATCTCCATGGGCGAAGTTGAACAGCATGAGGATGCTGTACACCATGGAGTACCCGAGTGCGATCAGGGCGTAAAAGCTGCCCCACTGCAGGGCATTGATCAGGTTCTGCAAAAAAAAGTTAACGGTCATGGGCCGCGGCTCCCGTCAAAAGGAAAGGGATACAGGCGTACCCGCTCCCTTTTTTGTTGGGTCGGCCGCTCCCGTTCAAAGCGAGCGGCCGGTAGATCACAGTAACAGCTTGTCGGTTTCAGGAATTATTTTGGACAGACGGATTTGAAGAATTCGAACTTGCCCTCGTCGTTGATCTTGACCACCACGGCGCATTTTTTCGGATCCCCGTCGGCGGTGAAGGTCATGGCGCCGGTGATGCCGGGGTAGTTCTTGATGGATGCCAGGGCGTCCTTCACCTTGGTGCGGTCGGCTTTGATATCACCGGAAAGCTTGCCGGTATCTTTGATGGCCTGGACCATCAGCCCCAGGGAATCCCAGGTCAGGGCAGCCACATCGTCGGGGGTTTTGCCGTATGCGGCGGTGTATTCATCGATAAAGGCCTTGGTGTCTCCCTTGGCGCCGGCTGCCGCATAGTGGGTGGAAAAGTAGTAGCCCTTGCAGTCGTCACCGCACAGACCCATCAGGTCGCCGCCGCCCCAGGAGTCGGAACCCAGGATCGGCTTGGTCCAGCCCATCTCTTTGGCGGCACGCACGATCAGGGGCACCTCGCTGTAGTACTGGGGCGTAAACAGCACGTCGGCGCCGGACATCATAATATTGGTCATCTGGGCGGAAAAGTCCTTGTCGCCGGTGGTAAAGCTTTCGAAAGCCACAACGGAACCGGGGCCGTGGATCCCTTCGAACGCCTCCTTGAAAAACTCGGCCAGCCCCTTGGGGTAATCGGCCGCGATGTCATAAAGCACGGCCGCTTTTTTAGCACCCAGTTCGTCGGTGGCAAAATCGGCAGCCACCGGTCCCTGGAAGGGATCCAGGAAGCACCCCCGGAAAACATAGGGCCGGTCCAGGGTGGTGTTGGGGTTGGTGGACCAGGGGCTGATCATGGGGGTGGCGTAGTTGTTGGCCACCTCACCCGCCGGTACGGCCTGGCTGGAGGACTGGGGACCGATGATGCCCAGGACGCCCTCTTCGGTGATCAGTTTCGTGCTGACCTTGACGGCCGATTCGGCCTTGTACTCGTTATCGTCAAAGACGAACTTCAGCGCATAGGATTTACCGCCGACATCGACCGTGGGGTGTTTTTTAAGATACATTTCCGCGGCGTTTTTAGACGATGCGCCCACATCCGGGTTGTCGCCGGTGAGGGGGATGTTGAATCCGAGCTTGACGGTATCCGCTGCGCCGGCATCCACCGCCGCAAACGTGAAGGCCATTACCGCAACCAGAGAAAATACGAGACCAATTGATAATTTACGCATGTCACTCCTCCTTTTGCTGCCGATTGGGTGGGTTTGGATGGCAAACGAGATAAAATGAGCTGAAATTGCAAAGGGTTTCGGTTCGTCTTCAAGGCGAATCAAAGGCGGCTAAACTGCGGACGGTGGCCGTTGATGCAACGCGGAAAACAGACGGAAAGACGAGCAATTTTGTTCAGTTTATACCGTTCACGATCCTTATGTGGGGATAAACACCCCGAAGTGGATAGCCTGACTAATTAGCATGGGCACATCTGTTTTTCAACGCCAATCTGCCAGAGGGGGTTCTGGGTTCTGGGTCTCTGGTTTCTGGTTTCTGGTCTCTGGTTTCTGGTTTTCCGACCTCCGACCTCCGACCTCCGGTCACTTCCGGCGTGCCTGCGCCACCATCTGCTTTAAAATCGCAAGCACATTTCCTCCCCGCTCCCGAGCGATGCGGTGAGCATCATCCACGAGTTGCCGGGCATGCCTTTCAAGCAATACCCTTGCCGGCAACGGCTGGCGGTTTCTTGCATACTGCCAGGCCAGCAGGCGAATGGCCACGTTTACCTGCTGATTT
>JAGTUY010000187.1 GCA_018224455.1 Desulfosarcina sp. | reverse complement strand
CGTTTAAACGGACCAAAGGTCGGCGGCGGTGCTGGGTTCTGGGTTCTGGGTTTGGGAAAGCACTCAACTCCCTTCTGTGCAACCGATTCAAAACAGATTTAACGAACTCAACCAATTCAACCAATCCAACCAATTCAACTAATTCAACCCATTTAACCCATTCAACCCATCAAACGAATCAAACCAACCCAACCCACTATGATTCCTGAATCAGCATGGTCGATGGATCCAGCAGTTGGTCGCAGCCTTCTGAATCCTCGGGGCCGCCCTTCAAACAGCGGATGTGAATTTTTTTTCCTTCGGGCTGAAGCTCAATGGCCGCGTCGAACAGATCGCCAACGGCAGACAGCTGCACCGGCAGACCGTCCGCACCGGGCGTTTGGTGACGATGCGTGGTGACGGTGAACCACAGGTGAAGACGATGGTTGACTGAAAAGGTTTTCAATCCTTCCAGCGGGGTTCTCAGGCGCTCATCAAAAGGCAGACCGTCGATAATCACCATGTGGGGATTGAAAATCTGCTGCTCGGTGAGATCCTTGACCCGTTCTTCCAGTTTGGGTACGCTGAATCCCTCCACCTTGAAGGTCATGATAAACCGGTGCATCTGGATGGATTCCCACAAGTCCTTGATCTGCCGCACGTGGTACTGGCTGGCCAAGCTGTTGAGAACCTCCTTGTACCACAGGTTTACCTTGTCAACGGGGTCGTCCAGGCTCACGTGGAGAACATTTTTCTGCTGCAGCATGGTATTGAGGGCCACCTGAACGATCAGGGCGGTTTTACCCACGCCGGCACGGGCCAATACTGCCCCGAAGCCCCCTTGGGGAACGATGGCTTCGTTTTCGTGGCCCATCAGCCTCAGGGGATTTCTGAGGATCAGGTCGTTTTTGAGCATATCCAGGTTCCTTTCTTTCAAATTGATGACTCTCAAATCAGGCAACGTTCTTTTTCTCTTCCTGACGCTTTTTGGCAATCTCTTCCGAGATGGACTGGGGAACCTGCCGGTAGGTGGCAAATTCCATGGTGAACTGGGCCTTTCCCTGGGTCAGGGAGCGCAGCACCGTCGAATACCCGAACATCTCGGCCAGGGGCACCTGGGATTCGATGACGCAAATGGGCCCCTCGTCCTGGGAGCCGATGATCATGCCGCGGCGCTGGTTCAAAGACCCCATGACGCTGCCCTGGAATTCGGTGGGGGTCTCCACCGCCACCTTCATGATCGGCTCGTGAATCACCGGCCCCGCTTTCGTGTAGCCCTCCAGAAAAGCACCCCGGGCGGCAGCCTGGAAAGCCATTTCCGACGAGTCCACACTGTGGGAGGCGCCGTCGTTGATCACCACCTTAACGCCGGTGACCGGAAACTCCATTTTGGGCCCCTTGGCCAGGCAGTTCCTGAAACCCTTCTCACAGGCCGCGATAAACTGAGTGGGAATGGACCCGCCGGTGACTTCGTTGACAAAGCTGAATTCTTCCCCGTCCACCGGCTCCATATAACCGGCCACCCGGCCATACTGACCCGAACCGCCGGTTTGCTTCTTGTGGGTGTAGTTGAACTCGGCCTGGCGGGTAATCGTTTCCCGGTAAGCCACACGGGGAGCACCGCTGGTCACTTCGGCCTTGTACTCCCGGCGCATGCGTTCGATATAGACTTCCAGGTGGAGTTCTCCCATGCCGGAGATGATCGTGTCTCCGGTTTCTTCGCTCACGTAGGTGCGAAAGGTGGGGTCCTCCTTGGAAAACCGGTTCAAGGCCTTGGACATGTTGATTTCCGACTTGTTGTCCTTGGGGACGATGGCCAGTGAAATCACCGGTTCCGGCACGTACATGGATGTCATGGTCAAATTGACGCTGCGGTCGGTAAAGGTGTCCCCGGAAGCACAGTCGACACCGAACAGCGCGCCGATATACCCGGCGGAGATTTCGGAGATATCTTCCATCTGGTTAGCGTGCATGCGCACCAGACGCCCGATCTTGACCTTGCGGCCGGTGCGCACATTCACCACCGTGTCGCCCTTTTTCAGAGCGCCCTGGTAGACACGAATGTAGGTCAGCTGGCCGTATTGGCCGTCCTCCAGCTTGAAGCCCAGCGCCACGGTGGGTTTGTCAGCGTCCGAGGCCAGGGTGACCTGTGCCTCATCCTGGTCCAGGTCCAAGGCCTGGTTGGACACGTCCGCCGGACAGGGCAGCAGCTGGGTGACGGCATCCAGCAGCGGCTGAACCGCTTTGTTTTTGTATGCCGAACCCATGAATACGGGGGTAATCTTTCGTTCCAAGGTTCCCGTGCGCACGGCCTCGATGAGCATCTCTGCCGGTATGGGAGACTCCTCTAAAACCGCCTCGGTCAGCTCATCGGAAAACATGGTGGCGGCATCGATGAGCACCTCCCGTTTCTCCGTGGCCAGATCCAGCAGGGATTGCGGGATCTCCTCCACACGGATCGTCTCGCCGTTGTCGCCGTCAAAATAGAGTGCCTTCATGGTCACCAGATCCACGACGCCCTCATGATCCGCTTCGAGCCCCACGGGGATCTGCATGGCCACCGCGTTGTGGCCCAACTTCTCCTTGAGCTGGGTCACCACCCGAAATGGATTGGCACCGCTGCGGTCGCATTTGTTGATGAATGCAATGCATGGGACCTTGTAGCGCTTCATCTGCTGGTCAACGGTAATCGACTGGCTTTGAACCCCGCCCACCGAACAGAGCACCAAAATGGCGCCGTCCAGTACACGCAGGCTGCGCTCCACCTCGATGGTAAAGTCAACATGGCCCGGCGTATCGATGATATTGATTTCATGCTTGTTCCACTCGCAGTAGGTGGCGGCGGAGGCGATGGTGATACCCCGTTCCTTTTCGAGCTCCATGGAATCCATGGTCGCCCCCACCCCGTCTTTGCCCTTTACGTCGTGGATGGCATGGATGCGCTTGGTGTAAAACAGGATCCGCTCGGTAAGCGTCGTTTTGCCTGAATCGATATGGGCGCTGATGCCGATGTTTCTGATCTTCTCGATACGTGTTGCCATGATGTCCTCTGTTGGTGAGCGCACTGTCTGACCGGTTGATGCGCTCGGTCTTTGTATTGGGAGTATAATAAAAAAAAGATCCCGCATTTGGCAATGACCACACCAGATGTGGGACCTTCAACTACCGATCAGCTTGCTGGTGGGCTAATATAGTGTTGTTGCAGCGGATGTCAACAAAAAAGTCTTTGTTAAACCGGATACCGCAAGGCAATCGCAACCCCATCTTGACGAAGCGGTTGCATCCGGACGATGGATGTGCAAAAAAGACTGCAATAGACGAATAAAAAACGGCGTATGCCTGGTCAACCGAACGATATGGCGATTTCAGGCAACATCGTTCGCAAAAGAGGCACAGCCAAAATATGGACGAAGCGACAGCCGAAATAAAAGTCCTTCGGGAAAAGCTCCGGCTTCTGGAGAAGGAAAAGGAGTCTTGGCGTAAAAGCCAGTTCATCGCCAATGCGGCCGATCAACTGCTCACCATGATCGACAGCAACTATATCTACGAAAGCGTCAACCAGGCATATTGCCGCGCCCGGGGGCAGCGGCACGAAGATGTCGTCGGCAAAACCGTCGCCGTCGTGTGGGGACAGTCGCAGTTCGATTCGATCATCAAACCCAAGTTGGACAACTGTTTTGCCGGCCATGTGACCAGCTCGGAAGACTGGTTCAAATTCGACGGCAGGGAGTTGCGCTGCTATCAGGTCACCTACAATCCCTATCGGGACGGCAGCGGCCAGGTTACCCATGCCGTCGTGGTCACCCACGACATCACCGCCCGCAAACATGCGGAAGCCGGGATGAAAAAGGCCAACGACCGCCTCGAAAGGCGGGTGCAGGAGCGCACCGAGGCGCTGGAGCAGGCCAACAATCAACTTCGCAACGAAATCGAAGAACGCAAGCGGGCGGAGAAAGCCCTTAGGGAAAGCGAGGATCGATACCGCTCCGTTTCCCGGGACATGCCGGCCATGGTTTGCCGATACCTGCCCAACGGCGATCTCACCTTTGCCAACGTCCGGTTTAAAAATCACTTTCAGCACGCCGGAGAAATGCTTGCGGACGCGAATGTTTTCGCTTTTTTTCCCGACGCCGAAGGGCAGCGCATGAAAAAAAGACTGCAGCGCCTTCGTCCGGCAAAACCCATGGTGATTTCTGAACAGAGCACCCGGAGCGAAGCCGGGGATATCCTGTGGCGGCAGTGGACCGACCGCGCCCTGTTCGACGAACAGGGCGCCGCCATAGAATACCAGAGCATCATCATCGATATTACCGAGAAAAAGGATATAGAAAGCAAACTCCAGCAGGCGCAGAAGATGGAGGCCATTGGCACGTTGGCCGGCGGCATTGCCCACGACTTCAACAACCTGCTCATGGGAATACAAGGCAACATCTCCCTGATGGATCTGGATGTCGACCACCGTCATCCGCTCTACGAGAATACCCGCAGCATCGAGCAGCTGGTGGACAGCGGCGCCAACCTGACCCGACAGCTGCTGGGTTTCGCCCGCGGCGGCAAATATGTGGTCAAGACCGTCAATTTGAACGATGTGGTCTCAGAAACGGCCGCCCTGTTCGGCCGAACCCGAAAATCAATCCGGATCCATGAGACCTATGAACCTGACGTTCGTTTGGTCTCTGCCGATCGGGGGCAGATCGAACAAGTCTTGATCAACCTATACCTCAACGCCTGGCAAGCCATGTCGGAAAAAGGCGATCTTTACCTGGAAACCCAGAACGTCACCATTGACGAGAAGTTCGTCAAACCCTTTGAAACCAGCTACGGCGACTATGTGCGGGTATCGGTCACCGATACGGGCAAAGGTATCGACCCGGCCATCTCCCATCGGATTTTCGACCCCTTTTTCACCACCAAGGAGTTCGGCTGTGGATCCGGCCTCGGGCTCGCCTCGGTATTCGGCATCGTGAAGAACCACGACGGCATTGTGGATTTTGAAAGCCATCCCGGCCGCGGCACCACCTTCAGTGTCTATCTGCCCATCTCCCAGAAAACATCCAAGGAACCGGCACCCGTGCCGGTGGGTATCCTTAAAGGTCCGGAAACCATTTTATTGGTGGACGATGAGCCCTTTATCCTTGATGTGGGGGTGAAGATGCTCGAGAAAATGGGATACACCGTGATCAAAGCCTGCTGCGGCAATGATGCGGTGCGTGTGTTCAACAATATCCCCAAGCAGATTGACCTGGTAATTCTGGATTTAATCATGCCGGACATCGGCGGCGGGGAGGTGTTTGACCGGCTGCGCGCGATCAGACCGGACATCAAGGTCCTGCTGGCCAGCGGCTACAGCATGGGCGATGCCGCCGCCATCATCGCCCGGGGATGCAACGGATTCATCCAAAAGCCCTTTGGCATGGAAAAGCTCTCCCATGCCATCCGCGAAGTAATCGACAATGGCCGCCACCAGCCCGCCGCCTGATGGACCCGCTGACACCATCTCACCGGTTTGCGCCAAACCCTGTTTCATTTCGTGTTGACGATTCCCAGCGGCGAACCGCAGGAGAT
>JAGTUY010000186.1 GCA_018224455.1 Desulfosarcina sp. | reverse complement strand
GTCAGGTGCTCTGCCTAGTTGAGCTAACGGCCCTTTCGCTGCTTTTTAAGTAAAAGGGTCTATTAACAGCCACGCTATTGGATGTCAATGCGTTTTTTTACCGCTCGGGCCATCCGTTGACCTTGCTCCGACTGATTCGTGCCCGATCCCGCTTCCATTCATTCTTGCGGTGACGTGAACTTTTTTTGGACTGATCTTTGCGAGTCGAATCCATCGTCAGATCCAGATAGTAACTTCCCGGTGTCTTTTGCGCCGGCTGCAATTTGGGCATTTCCACCTGTTTCGCGTCCGGTCGGTTTTTGGGCAGTGGCGGACCGCTGAAACTGCCGAGCGGCAAGCAATCCGCAAGGAACAAATGATTGCCGAAACGCCACACCGTGGCCCCGTTTTTGCGGGCATTCTCCGAGTTTACGGTCAGAATGACGGGGGACGGATCGATCCGGCGTCCAAGCCGTTTGGCCATGGCGACATCGCCGGCCAGCACGATTCGATTACCGGCAGCGGTCAGGCCTTTTTCCAGTAATACGGGGTAAGCTCGCTGGCGAACCGCGCTGTAGATCAGGTTGGGGAGCGTTTCCGGGATCTCCGGTAAAAAGAGACAGGTTCGGTCTTTGGCCCGGATCAGGTTATTCTCGATCTCAACTGCCGGCGAACCGGCAGAATAGGTTACTTCGCGAATGTGATTCAACCGCACATGGCGCCAGCCGGGTTCTTCACCCAGGGATTTCATCAGGTCTTTGATTTTCACATAGCCATTTTCGTCGGGAAGCAGGCCGAATTCATCAGGCTGCCGGCCAAGCATATAAACGAGCAATTTTGAAAGTTTATCTACGATCTGGCGATGTTTCATCGGTCGACGCAAGCGCCTGTAGGCATTCAAAAAGGCTAAGCATTCATGGGAAATGGGCGGCCAACCTTCAGCCTTTCGGCCTCGGTCAGCGGTGTCCGGTTTTGCTCCGGCTTGACCTGACTGCCCGTGTTTGTTAGTTTCCGCATCCAACAGCTTAAAGTCAACCCGTTTTATTTCGCTCAATCAGAAAGGATAACCAGCAATGAACAAGAAGAGATCCACTGCATTATACAAGAGGGCTCAGGAGTTGATCCCCGGCGGTGTGAACAGCCCGGTCAGGGCCTGCCGTTCCGTGGGAATGGATCCATTGTTTATCGACCGTGCCGACGGGTGTCGGTTGTTCGATGCCGACGGCAACATGTATGTCGATTATGTTGGGTCATGGGGCCCGATGATCCTGGGCCATCGGCACCCATCCGTGGTCGCTGCCATTTCGTTGGCCCTGGAGAAGGGAACCAGTTTTGGCGCGCCTACCGAACTGGAAATTGAACTGGCAGAATTGCTAATCAACGCCATCCCCTCGATGGAGATGGTGCGAATGGTGAATTCGGGAACGGAAGCCACCATGAGCGCCATCCGGTTGGCACGGGGTTACACCGGTCGAGATAAGATCATCAAATTTGACGGCTGCTACCATGGGCATGCCGATTCTCTGCTGGTGGAAGCCGGTTCCGGGGTCGCTACTCTGCAAATTCCCGGAAGTTCAGGCGTCCCCGCCACCTTTGTCGAGCATACGTTATCGCTTCCCTACAACGACATCGATACGGTGAATAAGGTGATGACGGAAAAAGGTGACCAGGTTGCCTGCATCATCGTTGAGCCGGTAGCTGGAAACATGGGATTGGTACTGCCGGATGACCAGTTTCTTGAAACCCTGCGTAAATCGTCTGAAAAATATGGCGCCTTGCTCATTTTCGATGAGGTGATGACCGGGTTCAGGGTCGCTTTTGGCGGGGCGCAGGAACAATACGGCATAACCCCCGACCTATCCTGCTTCGGTAAAATTATCGGCGGAGGCCTGCCGGTGGCTGCATACGGCGGCCGTTGCGAAATTATGGCGCACATCGCTCCCAGGGGAACCGTTTACCAAGCCGGTACCCTGTCAGGCAACCCGTTGGCCATGGCCGCGGGCATAGCGACGCTGAAGCAATTGAAAACGCCCGGCTTCTACGAAAGCTTGGACAAGCAAGCCGAAAAGCTGATCACCGGCTTGGCATCCCTGGCCCAAAAGGCCCATATTCCCGTTTCCTGCGCCCGCTCAGGCGCGATGCTGGGCCTGTTTTTTATCGATCAACCGGTGAAGTGTTTTGCCGACGCCAAAAAATCCGATTTAGAGCGATTTTCGTCCTATTATAAAGGGATGCTGGAAAACGGCATCTATCTGGCGCCCTCTCAGTTTGAAGCGTTTTTTTTATCTGCCGCCCACGATGACGCGGCCATCCAACAAACCCTCTCTGCTGCCGAGAAGGTCTTTGCCGATCTTTAAAAAAGAGCGTTAAAACGAAAAACCCTTGTCAACGGTTGGGCTGGCGAGGGTTTTTTTGTGGCCTAGCGGCTGTCAGTCTCGGGTCAAAAGGAATAATTCAAGCGGATCGATGGGCTCAGGAAATGGCTTTGCTCGTCCGCCGCGTCGAAGGCGGCGTCTCCCTTTCATTTTTTTTAGCCTTCTTTTTTGTCAACGGTGTCGTGTTGTCAGATTATTATGTCTCCTTTTGTATTGCCCGAACAACTATTTGGTATGGTTTTGTGCAACGGGTCTTGGGCGTCAATTAAAGAAATAATTCGTTGGATTGACGGCCACACCATTTAAGCGGACTTCGTAGTGAAGGTGCGGACCGGTGCTTCGACCGGTATTGCCCACCAGGGCAATGGTTTCGCCCCGTTTCACCCGGTCGCCCTTTTTCTTAAGCAGCTTCTGCACATGGCCGTAGCGGGTCACCATTCCGAACCCGTGTTCAATGACCGCCATATTTCCCATCAACCCTTTGCCGCCGGCAAAGGTTACCAGGCCGTCCGCCGGTGCGATGATCGGCGTTCCGGCATGTGTGGCGATGTCAAGCCCACGATGGAATTCACGGCGCCCGGTGAAGGGTGACTCCCGGTAGCCAAACCGCGAAGATATCCACCCTTTTAATGGACGGATCGAGGGGGTGGCGGCCAATAAATTCCGTTTTCCTTCCAGTTGGCTGAAGATCGACGAAAATGAACGTTGCTGATTATGGGATGCATGGTCAATTTCATTGATTTCAACGTGCATGTCTCTGACGAGTTCTTGGTAATCCTGTTCCATCATCGTCGTGGGGTCCAAGTCTTCCGGATCAGAACCACCCACACCAAAGATACTCGACCCGTCATTGTTGGGTTCGAGATTGGCAATGATTCGGATTTTTTGTTCAAAATTGCCCAGTTCGGCCAATTTTGTATTTAAAGCATTAATTTTGTTAGAAAAAGAAACGATTTGACTCTGGTGCTGTACGACTCGTTCTTCCTGCATCTGCAGGGATGAACGAAGGCGGTGGACATCTTTGAT
>JAGTUY010000185.1 GCA_018224455.1 Desulfosarcina sp. | reverse complement strand
TGGATCTTCTCGAGACCGTGTTGAAAAAGTTCGACTACCAAGGCGACACCCGGTTGCTCTCCCACACCCTGTTTGCCGCCCTGAGCGGCATCATGATCAGTTTCAGAAAATATCCGGGGCGATCGGACCCCGAGCGCATCGCCCACATGAAGCGTATCGCCAAATTGATCGAGCGGATGCTGCTGGTGTTTATTCAGGAGAAGGCGCAATAGGTTAAAGGAGAGGGGCCCATGCTCGGCATCCACGATTTTCCGCTGTTTGTACTTTCGTGCGTCCTGCTCAACATCACCCCCGGCCAGGACACCATGTACATCCTCGGCCGCAGTGTCGCCCAGGGGCGGCAGGCCGGGGTCTTGTCCGTGCTGGGCATCATGACCGGCGTGCTGGTCCACACCCTGCTGGCGGCTTTGGGGCTGAGTGTGATCCTGGCCACCTCCTCCCTGGCATTTTCCATCATCAAGTATGCCGGTGCCGTCTATCTGGTCTGGATCGGTTTCGGATTCATCATCGACCGCAACGACCGGTCTGCGCCGACCGATGCGCCGCCGCCGGCGCCCAATCCCTGGAAAATTTTCCAGCAGGGGGTGCTCACCAATCTGCTCAATCCCAAGGTGGCGCTTTTCTTTCTTTCGTTCCTGCCCCAGTTCGTCTCTGTGGGTTCGGACCTGGTATTCCTGCCGTTTATGATCCTGGGCCTGGTCTTTTTTACCACCGGCAGCATCTGGTGTTTGTTCCTGGTCTACGGTTCCGCCTGGCTGTCGGCGCGATTGCGCGGCAGCAGGTCGACCGGCGGGGTGCTGAAAAAACTCTCCGGGGCCCTGTTCATCGGCCTCGGCATCCGACTGGCCCTGGCCCAGTCGCACCAACCGTAATAAAATAGGGGATTGTATCATGCCAGACACCTCTTTTTCGACCTTAATCGCGAGCGTTGGCAGCGAATCGCCGGCAACCGGCCTTCAACTGCCGGAGGACTGGATGCAGGGCCGGGCCGGGTATGGCGGCTTGGCGGCTGCGCTGGCCTTGAAAGCCATGAGAAGCCATGTGCCGCCGGCGCGCAAGGTGCGCAGCCTGCTGGTCTCATTCGTCGGACCGGTTGGCGCGGAGGAATTTTCGATTCGTACCCGCGTGCTGCGGGCGGGAAAGGCTGTCACCCATATAGAGGCCAAGCTGGTTCAGTTGGAGGCGGTGCGATGCGTGGTGTTGGGCAGCTTTGGCGGCGACAGGGAGTCTGCCATCCGGATCGACCCGGCACCGCAGCCGGAAATGGCCGTCCCGGCGGACGCGCTCGAACTGCCATACATCGAGGGCCTGACGCCGGCATTCACGCGCCATTTTACCTATCGGTGGGCGCTGGGCGAGTTGCCCTTTTCCGGCAGAGGCGGCCACGAAATAGGCGGATGGATCCAGTTCCGTGAATCCACCGACTGTCTCACCGAAGAGTGGCTGGTGGCCCTGGCCGATGCCTGGCCCACACCGGTGCTCGCCATGCTTACGTCCCCCGCACCGGCCAGTACCGTCACTTGGGAGATGGGGTTCGTCCACCTGGACCGCCAGGCCTGCACGGAGAATGATTGGTGGGGCTATCGCTCAACAGTGGACAGCGCCGAAAACGGCTACGTTCACGAACGGGGTGCCATCTGGGACCCTGAAGGGCGGCTGGCGGTGTACAGCCGGCAGACGGCAACCGTTTTTGCTTAGAAATTTCTCAATTCAATTTTTTTGGACATTCTGACAAGGACATTTTAGGATTGGGCCGCTGCAGGGTCGGTTTCGGACTTCCGTCATCCGGCTTCAGACTTCTGAAAACCCATGCCTCAGGGCCAGCTTCTGAAACATCTGGGTAAGCCCCGCTCCCAATGAGAAAACAGAGCCGATATCCAGGTTCCGGTCGGCGGATTTGTCGAAGAAAATGTTCAGGCTGGACGCCAGGCCCTCGTCCGGACGCCAGTAGCAGATCATCATGGGCACCTTGGGCAGCGGGTGGAGCACCACGGAGATGTCCGATTGGAACTGCCGTTCCACCTGTCGACCGCTGAACAGGTGGACCACGTCGTCGAAGAGATCGGTGTAGCTGTCCGCCACCTGCTGCATGGCCTCTTCGCACCGCTTTTGAAACAAGGGGTATCGGTCTTTGCCGTTTTTCAGTTCCCGGAAAGAGACCCATTGGCCGGTGGGGTCGACACCTTTCCCGTTGATCACATAGTCGAAGAAGGGCGCCGCCACCCAGGGGTTGACGTGGATGTCCGAATAAAGGTTGCCCTGCCGGTCAACGCTGAAATCCTTGCCCAGGATTTTCAGGGTCAGGCGGCCGTTTTCCGATCGCCCCCCGGTTCTTGCGGCAGCCGACGACAGATCGATCTGGGAGACCTTTTGCCTCATCATCTCCATGAAGGCTTCCCGGTTCTCTTCGAGGGTGTTCAGGTCGGTGGGATCTCCGGAAAAGCGCTCGATGACATCAGGGCTTAATTTCGGGCATTCACTGATATCCCGTTTACCTTGAAACACAGCGCCGGCAAAGGCCAGGCAGGTCTTCTCACCGCACTCCCTGCAGTTGGACTTGTCCAGAAGCTGAAACACTTCCATGGCGTTTTTCGGTGCCGGCATGGGCGACCTCCCCGATGTCAGGCCTTGACAGGCTGTTTATCGTTTGGTTGAACAAGACCGCACTATAACGAGAACATTTTAATTTGTCACCCCCGATGTACAAGTGGGGTGGCCGCAAAACCGAGCGCGTGTCAGTTACCACCCATAAAGAGGAGACCCGATTATGAACGTCTGCGTCCAGGGAAACGTTCTCGAGGAGCTCTTGAAACTGCTCAAGCTGGAAAAGATCGAAGAAAATATTTTTCGCGGCCAGAGCCAGGACCTGGGCTTCGGCAGCGTATTCGGCGGCCAGGTGTTGGGTCAGGCGCTGTCCGCCGCC
>JAGTUY010000184.1 GCA_018224455.1 Desulfosarcina sp. | reverse complement strand
TCGGAAGGCCTGTATATTCAATTATTCAGCATTCACGGGTTGTTGCGGGCCGACAACATGGAACTCGGCCGGGATGCGGACACGGGTGGACAGATCGTTTACGTCGTTGAGTTGGCCAAAGCACTCAGCCAGCGCGACGACGTGCGGCATGTGGACCTGTTTACCCGTCTGATCGCCGATGATCGCATATCCGAAGATTATGCCCAGCCTGTCGAAACAGTCGATGACAAGTGTCGTATCGTGCGCATTCAGTGCGGGGGGCGCAAATATATGCGCAAGGAGATGTTGTGGCCCCACCTGGACGAATACGTCGACAAAACCATTCGGTATATAAAAAAACAAGCGCGCGTTCCCGATGTCGTCCACGGGCATTATCCGGACGCCGGTTATGCGGCCGCCATGCTGGCAGAGATATTCGGTGTGCCGCTGGTTTATACCGGCCACTCGCTTGGCCGGTCAAAACTCAGCCGGCTGTTGAACGAGGGGATGACCGAGCAGGAGATCATCAAAAAATACCGGATCGATCACCGCATCCAAACCGAAGAAACCATCCTCAAGAAAGCGGATTTGGTGGTGGCCAGCACCAACCAGGAAACCAGGGAGCAATACGGCCAATACACCAACAAGGATCTTCCGCCCTATAAGGTGATTCCACCCGGTCTGGACATTGACAAGTATTATCCCTACTACCACGATGCGTTGCCGGATATTGAGAAAAGCGAAGCCCTAATTTACGCGCGTGCATCGGTGATGGCCGAACTCAATCGCTTTTTGATACATCCGGACAAACCCCTGATTCTGTCCTTATGCCGTCCGGATAAACGCAAGAACATCGCCGGCCTTATCAGGGCATATGGGGAGGACCTTGAATTGCAGGCCATGGCCAATCTGGCCGTGTTCGCCGGGATTCGTAAAGACATCAACAAGATGGAAGAAAATGAGCGCGAAGTTCTGATGGAAATCCTGTTGTTGATGGACAAATACGATCTTTACGGAAAAATCGCCATCCCTAAAAAACACGATTTTGAACACGAAGTCCCCGAACTGTACCGCATGGCGGCGGGAAAAAACGGGGTATTCGTCAACTCCGCCCTCAGCGAACCCTTCGGCATCACGCTCATTGAATCCGCCGCTTGCGGCCTGCCGATAATTGCCCCCAAAGACGGCGGGCCGATCGACATCATCCAAAATTGTCAATGCGGGGTGTTGGTGGAAACCACCAAAAGCGACGAGATTGCCGCTGCAGCCAAACAGATGATCACCGACAGCGACATGTGGAAACAGTATTCCAAGTCCGGAATCATCAACATCCGCAAACACTATACCTGGCAGAGGCACGCAGCCGCCTACATGGAGGCGATCAAGGACGTTAAGGATGGCTTCGATACAGCTCAGATGAAGGCGGTCGTTCCCAGCGATGCCATCGGAAGGCGTCTGGCCAGGCTCGACAAATTTTTGGTCACGGATATCGATGACACGCTTATCGGGAAGGAAAATCGACACTTGGAAGGACTGCTGAGGTTGTTGGGAGAACACCGGCCACAAATCGCTTTCGGCGTGGCCACCGGACGTAGCGTTGAATCGGCGCAAAGGCGCCTGGAGCGCTTCGGCGTAAATGCCCCCGATATAATTATCGCATCGGCTGGATCGGAAATTTACTATGGTGAACACCGCCACTATGGCAAAGGTTGGGAAACCCATATCTCGGCCCAATGGAATCGGAAAACGATCGTACGGCTGCTGAAGGATTTTTCATACCTGACGTATCGGACGGATGATGCGCAGGGGCCATTCAAGGCCAGCTACGAGTTGAAACCCGGGAAGGACCGCCTGTCTGAAATCCACGACCGGCTGCTTCGCAACCGCTGCCGCTGCAACCTGATAATCACCAAGAATCGCTACCTGGACATTCTGCCATACCGCGCATCGAAAGGAAAAGCCATCCGTTATCTCAGCTATCAGTGGGAAATTCCTTTGGGCAACTTTCTGGTTTGCGGTGACTCGGGCAGTGACGAAGATATGCTGCGGGGCGAGCCCAGGGCCGTGGTGGTGGGCAACTACAGCTCGGAACTCGAATCTTTGAAAGGCCTTCGCCACGTCTATTTCGCCACCCAAGTGCTTGCCGGCGGCATACTGGAAGGCATTGACCACTATCAATTCATTTCAAAAACCCCTTTATAATCCAATTGACCGCTTCGTCATAGGTAAGCCCTAAGCTCATGAGCTTGGTCAACTGATCGTTGGCGATCTTGCCGATGGATGCTTCGTGGGTCAGTTCCGCATCCGGATGCAGGGCCCGCAGGGCCGGAATGGTCTGGTTGCGACCGTTGTCCATGATGATGGCGTCGCACTCGATATGGCCATAGCACTTGGCCTGCGCGGTCAAATTGACGTAAAAATCCTGTTGGGAATCACCTTTCAACACGGAGCGCGAGACGATATTGGATTTGCTGCCCGTACCTGTTAACTGCACTTCGTTTTTGGATTCCGCCACCTGCCTGCCATCGGTCATGACCCGTTCGGTAATCAGCAGCACACTGCCGGCACCAATATCGGCCTGGTTGAAGCGCTTGGCTTCATCGACCCCGCCCATCTGGGTCAATTCCATTTCCGCCTGCGCATTCTCTTCCATCGTCACTTTTGTGGTGGGGTTTAAAATTCGCCGACCGGTGCCTTCACCGATGGCCACGTGCTTTTCGACGTATTTTACTTTTGCCCCGGTCTTGATCGTATCGGGTTTGATGTCAATGATAATGCCATTTCCTTTTTATCCAGAAAATCCATGGAGCAGACACCGACCCGGGCAATAATATCAACGAGTTGATCTTCATCATCGGTCCCGAGGGCAATGGATAGGAGATCTCGAAATGTGGTGCCTTTAAAGCGCGCAGGATGTTGAAACCCATAAACAATTCCGGCATTTGATCTTTCATTGATGGGCAGGTCGGTGATGTCTGTTCCATTGAAGATGATCTGCCCTTGCGTCGATTCGTTGATCCCCATAATCAATTTGGCGATGGTGGTTTTACCGGACCCATTGGGACCGGTAATGGCGTAGAAGCCTCCTTGTTCAAACGAAAAGGTGACATTGTCGATAATTGTCCGCATCGGCGGAGGCTGAGACCCTGAATCCGATTAAGGGACGCTGAAACCGAGGTTATGCAGTTCAAGCATGATGAATCCTTTCTTTTTTAAGTTGACCATTCGCCCCGCCCCTTTGGTCGATGCCCGGGGTGTTTGACGTGAGTGCTGAATTGATCAAACTACCGCGCCCATCCCGGAAAAACATCGGTCAACCCCTCGACCATGAATTGAACAGAAATGGCGATCAAAATCATTCCAAAAACCCGTGAAATCAAATTGAGCGGCAGGTCGCCGGTCACCTTCTGGATCAACGGGCTAAGCAAAAGCGTAAAATACAGGATGGATAGAACACCAACCAGCGTCAGGCTTAAAAATAGATCGGTCAGCCATGTGCTGCTCTGGTAGCCATAGATGATGGTGGTAGTAATGGCACCTGGCCCGGCAATGACCGGCACAACTATGGGAATGAAGATCTGTTGATAGCGACTGAGAACCCTGCGCTTGAGATTGGCCGATTCATCAACCGGCTCGTTGCTCAGCTCCACCGCGGTGCCTTTGAGCATGCTGAAGCCAAACTGCAGCAAGATCAACCCGCCCCCGATTTTAAAGCTGGATAGGTCGATTTTGAGTTGGATTAACAGGTTATGGCCGAACCATAAAAAAACCAGCAGAATGCCGGCGCTGGACAGGATAATCATGGCGGCCAGCAGCCACTTGAAATCCTGCTTCCCCCCCTTGGACGCTTGCACCCAGAGCGGAATTTTCTCCACCGGATTGACGATGGCCAGCAAGGCGATGGCAAAATTCGATATCAAATCCCAAATGGTTTCCATATGTGTATTTAACCCGATTATCATGTGGTGACGTGCCCGACTGCGTGTCCAACTTTCGGACAGCATATGCCGGAAATAAAACCGGGTAAATACGGGAAACTACCCATATTCATGCTGGCAATCATCAATTCAACAGGATTTAGATCTGAATATCTGTGATTAAAGACGCGTATATCCGTTGGAGACCCCATGGACGCACGGCCCGTGCTGCCGTAAAACAAAGCAATTGAAAGATGGCCGTCTGACCGGCTGCGTCGGCCACTGCCGTATTCTCGAAAACTAAAAATCGGCAACACGAAAGGAACACACCCATGATCGACAAAGACGAACTATGCAGAAAAATAAGAGAGATATATCCGGATATCGGTGAGTGCGGGATCGATGTCAAGGTCGCCTTCGATCAGGACAACCGGCGCTGGACGGTCGATCTGAAAAAGGATTCCCATCAATTGAAGACCTTCCTGGAAAAAGGTGATGCGGAATTGTGCCTGCAGGGCAAACAGTGTGTCAGTTTAGGCATAGAAATCGCTCAGCTGCGTGGGAATATCGAACGGCTGTAGTCCCGCATCAAAGGAAGCCTGCCTTACACCCGGGTCGACGTTCCTCATATACGCCCAAACGATCGTAGCATGACTTGCTTCGACGGCGGCAATTATCCGTAATTGGCAACAACCCTAACCTTGAAAGGAGTCTGTTTTGGCAAAGAGACTGGAAATTTACAAATGTGATGCGTGTGGTAACATCGTGGAAGTGGTCAACGGCGGTGATGGGGAATTGGTGTGCTGCGGCGAACCCATGAAGGTGATGACCGAAAATACCGTCGATGCGGCCAAGGAAAAGCACGTTCCGGTGATCGAGGTGGTCGATGGCGGCGTCAAGGTGAAAGTCGGCGACGTTGCCCACCCCATGGAGGAGAAGCATTATATCCAGTGGATTGAAGTGATTGCCGACAGCAAGACCTATCGTCAATTCCTCAATCCGGGAGAACTGCCGGAAGCATTTTTTGCCGTCTATGCCGCCGAGCTGACGGCGCGAGAGTATTGCAATCTGCATGGGTTGTGGAAGGCGACTCAAAAAGTGGGTGCCTGAAGCCTGCTAATCAAAAGCCGGTCCGATTGAAACCTCCCCGCGGCCAAGCCGCGGGGAGGTTTCAATTTCAACGGAAATTCGCGTTTGTGGCATCCTTGGGTAATGTGCCGTTGGTGGCTGTCGATGCCATCCCTTATAGTATCAATCATTGATTTCCGGGTAAGGCGCGTCGCTCTCGTTAAAACAAAACGCCGCGACGGAGGACAGCATGAAACAGCAATACAAGTTCTCACTGGATTATTACTTTCTGGTCTTTTTTTTCGATCATCATACTGGAGTCTATCTTCTTCAGCGGCGCCGCGGTCAAGTAAATCTCCTACAATCGCTTCCGGGATCTGCTCACGAATGACCAGATTCAGAGCGTAATCGTGGAAACGGATCATATCTTCGGTCTAAAAAAATCACCGACTGCCAGCGGCAGTGCCGCAAAAGAATCCCCGACTTTCCGGCCGCCCCACAAAAAGGCGCCCTGGAATCTGGATTTCGGACTGTTCGGCGACAAGGTCCAGCAGCAACCCGAACGCCAGTTCGTGGTCACCCGTCTCGACGATCCGAAGCTGATTGCCAACCTGCAGGCCCACGGGGTGGACTATCATCTTCGCCGTGCACACGCGTGAATTGATGCTCGACGACTAGGTCGACTTCCGCAAACTGTCGGCCGAGAAACCCGGGTTCGCCGGCGCCGAGATCGCCAATGTCTGCAATGAGGCCGCGCTGCTGGCCTCGCGCAAGGAAAAAAGGTCCATTTCCCAGGGAGACTTTCAGGATGCCATCGAACGGGTCATCGCCGGGCTGGAGAAGAAAAACAAGCTGCTGCTGGAAAGAGAAAAAATCGACGCAAAGGACATTCAGCGTATTCTGGGACCGGGGCGGCTATTGGATTCAACAACCCGGAGCGAAAAGCCACGGCTGGCCGCAGCGCGATAGCAAAGGCCGGCATTCGGGTGATCCGGGCTGCAGGCAGCCCCAATCGCCACCCGCCTATAAAGGAGACAGAAGACATGGATCAATCCGGAAAGAAAATCGGTTATTGGTCGGTGGTGGCCATCGGTATCGGCGGGATGGTCGGCGGCGGCATCGTCGCGGTGCTGGGATTATCCGTGCAGATGACCCGCGGCGCGGCACCGGTGGCGTTCATGGCCGTCGGACTGGTGGCGATGGTGACCGCATACGCCTACGCGCGCCTGTCGGTGGCCTTCCCCAGCCAGGGCGGCGCCGTCACCCTTCTGGATCGGGCTTTCGTCTCGGGACTATTGACCGGCACGACCAACATCCTGCTCTGGATCAGCTACATCGTGATGCTCTCCCTTTACGCGTTCGCCTTCGGCAGTTACGGCGCCGCCATGTTTCCCGAAGCATCCCGCCTGGTCTGGAAACACGTGCTGAATGGAGAACTTCCCGAAATACTGGAACACAAGCTGTGGAACCATCCGGTTGAGGGCTTGCTGATCACCTCCGGGGCGACCTTGCTGGTGGCCAATCTCTTTGACCTGTCAAGCATTTCGACCATGGGCATCGCCGGCTTTCTGCTTGTTTTCGCCGCAGTCAATGCGGCCAACGCCAGGTTGGCCCGGCAAACACCGGCAGCCGGCACTGGATCTCCGTCGCCCGGCCATACAGGATCAGCACATCATCGTCCTTGATTTCGGTTTCACCGTCCGGTGCGCCGAGGAAGCGCCCATCCGCACGGGTAAATCCTAAAACCATGATGCCTTCCTTGGGCAACCCCAATTCGGCCAGCGTGCGTCCGGCCAGCCAGTCTCCGGAATTCACCTGCAATTCAGTAACCTTTTCAGATTCATTGAGTTATCATCTATTCTTTAGCTGAACCTGGATTGCGCCGACCGGATCGCATCACCCAGAGAACTCGCTGCATTTTCAACCCCCGCTTTCAGGTCTTCCCAGGCGCTTTCTCCGGCCTGTCGCAGCTTGTCGAGGTCTTCTTCAGCCGATTCACGTTTCTTTTTCAGTGTTTCGATCCGCTCCTCAAACTTCACCTGTGCATCGGCTTCATGTTGCCTGGCTTTGGCTTCCAGTTTGGCGATTTCTGCATTCCACTCATCGAGCTTGGCTTTCGTCTTTTTTACAAAGGCATCTCTAGTTTCGCTCATGATTGTCATCCTCTCTACGGGCTGTTTGAATTGATTTGGAATAAGAACGCTACCCATTTAAGATATGAAGCGGCACCGCCGAAGGAATTTATCGACAGCGCCGCCGATGGTAAGTACCGATTGTACCTATCGATCAAGTTCCTGCTGAGTCTTTTCTCTGGACGGTTTGGCTTTGCCCAGGCAACCGGAATCGCTCATTTTTTCCTTATCGTAGGTGTAGGCCCGACCGCTTTTTATGGATAGTTTGTCCATGGTCTTCTGCCTTTCTTCTTTACCTTCGATCACCCTGTTTTTCTCCGTCATTGGTGTTCACCTCCTCGATTACGCGGTTCGCATGCGCATGCGTAGCAACGCCTGCTTTAAACTAGAGATAACGGATTAGTTCAGCGATGGGTATGGGGTATATGACGTAGTTTGGCGACAACGTCTGTTTATTTGTGCCGGGAAACCGCCATCACCCGGCCTGGGTCATGCAGTCAGAGGCTTGAGCATGTGAATGTGATGTCACTTTCCCGGGAAGGGTATGGTGTCAGGGTGCTCTGGCGGTAAAGGATGTCGACGGAGATGCGGTTGACCATGGCAAGGGTAAAGGTGTTAATCAAACCGGTGCCCATCTTTGGTCGTCACGATGAATCTGCCATCGGTTTTTTCAATGCCGGTGATGTCCACATCACAGTGGATGTCGATGCCTTCCGCCGATAAAAACGATCCGGTGGTGCAGCCGTTCCAGCTCCATAAATTCAGTGCTGGTAACCATGAGCTGTGCACCGTCTATGGGCAATTGCATGGGAACTGCACCGGTGGCCAGAACGATGAATCGGGCAGTCAGCTACTGATTGAGGACAGCAATAGAACGTCGGTCGGTGAAGCGCGCCCGGCCCTTTATAAAATCGATACCAGCTTTTTTAAAACCGTTGACTGTTTTATCAGGTACGCGTTTCCTATATCTCAACCTTGAAGATTAGTAAAACAAGGGGCCGGCAAGGTGCACGGCCCCCACAATCCGATCCGGTTCACCCTGGTTTTCACTGGTTAAACAGATAGAATGTCTTGAGTCTTTCTCTCTTATCTGACTTCATTTTTCCGAAGTCAGGTTTTCGTTCAAACCGGTCAGCACCCGGCGGCGCCG
>JAGTUY010000183.1 GCA_018224455.1 Desulfosarcina sp. | reverse complement strand
TCAACCAATTCAACCAATTCAACCAATTCAACTAATCAACCAACCAACCAACCGTTATTCAACAGCAATCCAGCCGCCGCCCAGCACCTCATCCCCGCGATAAAATACCGCCCCCTGCCCCGGCGTGACGGCGTCCTGGGGCTGATCGAACCGAACCACGGCACCGTCATGACCCACCGGCGAGACCGTCGCGGGCACGGCCTTGTGGCGGTAGCGGATGCGCGTGTCGGCCTGCACGGGGCCATCTGGAACGCCGGCGATCCAGTTGACGGCCGAGACCCGGCAGCTGTCGACCGCCAGCTCATCCTTGAACCCAACCACCAGACGGTTGCGCCGGGCGTCGATCCGGACCACGTAATAGGCCTCGCTTGCCGGACAGTCGATGCCCCGCCGCTGGCCCACGGTATACCGGTGCAGCCCACTGTGGGTGCCCACGCGATGCCCGGCGGTGTCTACGATGTCTCCCGGCCGCGGACGGACGCCGGTGGTCCGGACAAGAAAATCGGCATAGCCGGTGTCGCGGATAAAGCACACATCCTGGCTCTCCTGCCGGGTCACCGGCTGCAGCCCTTCTGCTGTCGCCAGGGCTCTCACATTCGCCTTGGTCAGCGTCCCCAGCGGGAAGCAGGCACACATCAGCTGCTCTTGGGTCATTCGGGAGAGAAAATAGGACTGGTCCTTGCTTTCGTCCACCCCTCTTCGCAGCCGATATCGCATTCCCTGCCCGCCCTCCACCCGCGCGTAGTGGCCGGTAGCCAGACGCGAGGCGCCCAGCCGGCGGGCCTGGTCCAGCAGCGCACCGAATTTGATCGCCGGGTTGCACACCAGGCAAGGGTTGGGGGTTTCTCCGTTCCGGTAGGCGGCGGTAAAATAGTCCACGACCATGGTCTTGAACTGCGCCTTCAGATCGACGATGAAAACCGGAAGGTCCAGTTGGCGACCCAGCGCCTTGATTCCCTCGGAACCCGCTTCGGCTGGTTTTTCATAACCGGTGAGAAAATGGATGCCGAAAACATCGCTTTGCTGTTGTTTGAGCAGGTATGCGGAAACCAGGGAGTCAACGCCGCCGGAAACGGCAATGGCGATGGCACCGCTCATTCAAAAAAAAGCTGGTTGGTGGGACGCACTTCCATGGCCCGCGGCGGGCATGCGGTGACGCACAATTCACAGACACTGCACTTTTGCTGATCGAAGTCTACCGCCATCTCCGGCCGGTTGACGGACAGGGCGCCGGTGGGGCAAACGGCCGTGCAGGATCCACAATGGGTGCATTTTTTCTCGTTGCGCTTGATCTCCTGGGAAGCGTTCTGTACATCCACCCCCTGGTTTTTCAGGTACTTGACGCCATCTTTGAAATTCTTGCGGCTGCCGGAGACCTCCAGCACCATGAAGCCCTCTTTGCGGGGAAGGATGCCGGCATTGAGGATGTTGAACACCAGATCGAATTCCCGGGCCAAGTTGCAGACCAAGGGTTTCTGGACTTCCGTAATGGGGAACCGCAATTTGAGTATTTTCGAATACACCTGTCGTCTCCGTATGATTCTTTACTTTTAATTCCAAGCCATGTAATCTAACGGTTAGCCAAAGCGGTGTCAACCATGACGGGTTCGTAAAAAAGCCGGCATCTGCGTTACGCTTCATCCCTCGTCACTGCAGCGTACCGTAAATACGCTTCATTCCTCGGGAATCGCAAGCCTTGATCTCGCCTTTTTTACGAACCCGTTGAAAATGCGACTTTTTACGAGGGCACGGCCCCAGTGGGACCAATGAATCGAACTTCAGGCCGCCGGGATTCTCGCTTACGCATCTCAGCCTACACGGATTAATGAATCGTTTCGCATACCGCACCACCGGCTTGGCCATTAAAACCATTGCTGGTCTCACGCGTGCCCACCTGAACATCCATGACGCGGAAAATATACCCCACGGGCCCACCATTTTCGCGGTCAACCACTTCACGCGGATCGAAACGTTTCTGCTGCCCTACCACCTGCACCGGCTGACCGGGAAACCGGTGTGGGCGCTGGCCGCCCCGGAGCTGTTCGTGGGCAAATTCGGACGCTATCTGGAGCAGTTGGGTGCCGTTTCCACCCAATCGCCGGACCGGGACCGCTTGATGGTCAAAACCTTGCTCACCGCCGAGGCCTGCTGGATCGTATTTCCCGAAGGCCGGATGGTCAAAAGCAAGAAAATCATGGAAAAGGGGCGGTACATGATCTCCTACGCCGGCGGCAAGCATCCGCCCCACACCGGCGCCGCCACCCTGGCCTTGAGAACCGAATTCTACCGCCAGCGCATTGCCGATGCGGCCCGCTGCAACCCGGAAGAGGCCCAGCGATTGGTAGCGCGTTTCGAGCTCGCGTCGGTGGACAGTGTCAGCCGGCAGCCGACTCGCATCGTGCCGGTCAATCTAACCTACTACCCGCTGCGAGCGCGGGAAAACGCCCTGAGCCGCCTGGCCGGACGCATGGTGGAGGAGCTGCCGGAACGTGTGGCCGAGGAGATCATGACCGAGGGGGCCATGCTGTTGTCCGGTGTGGATATCGACATGCGCTTCGGTGAACCCATCGAAATCAAAAAAAACCTCTCCTGCCAGAAGATTCAGTGCGATATCCGGTCATCGGCGCCCATCGCTTTCGACGACGCGATCCCCTCCCGCAAATTCATGCGCCATGAAGCCTTGAAGATCATGCAGCAATACATGGCCGCCATTTATCGGATGACCACGGTCAATCATGATCACCTGTTCGCTGCCTGCCTGAAAAAGTCACCGGTCAGTCGCATCGACAAAGAAAATCTGAAACGCCGCGTGTTCCTGGCGTCACAACAAGAGGTCGATTCAGGCGGCGTCTATTTCCACAACAGCTTCGACAAGAGCCAGGTGCATCTGCTCACCGACGACCGATACCGCAAATTCAGCGAGTTCGTGGACTTTGCCATGGAAAAAGGCGTGCTGGCATCCGACGGTGCGGTTCTGGAAAAAAATACCACCCGTCTGGCCTGCATATTCGACTTTCATCGATCCCGGATCGACAACCCCATTGCCGTCATGGCCAATGAAGTCGAGCCCTTGACCCGGCTTCAGCGCCGCATCTCCCGCCTGTGCTGGCAACCCGGGTTCTGGCTGAAGCGCAAGGTATCCCGGCTTTTAATCCAACGCGCACTGGATGATTTCAATCGTGACTACCAGGCCTTTTTCGCGTTGAAAGCATCAAAGCCCAAGCAAGTCGGCCGACCGTTTCTGATCAAAGGCGATCGCCAACGGGTGGGCGTTGTGCTGGCCCACGGCTACATGGCAGCCCCGGCAGAGGTGAGAGGTCTGGCCGACTACCTGGGGAAAATGGGGTTCTGGGTCTACGCCCCCCGCATGAAGGGACACGGCACCGCTCCGGAAGATCTGGCCGGGTGCACCTTTCAGGATTGGATCGATTCCATGGACCGCGGGTATGCCATCATCAGCAACCTGTGTCGCCGGGTGTTTGCCGGGGGATTTTCCACCGGCGCCGGTCTGGCCCTGGATCTGGCCCAGCGGGTACCCGGGGTGGAAGGCGTCTTTGCCGTGTCTACCCCGCTGCGGCTGAATGACCTGGCCGCCCGCTTCGTTCCCGCCGTGGATGTGTGGAACCGGTTCATGGAACGGTTTAACCTGGATGATGCCAAAAAGACCTTCGTGGACAACCATCCGGAGAATCCGCACATCAACTATTTCAAAAACCCCATCGCAGGGGTTCGTGAACTGGAGCGGCTGATGTCGTCCCTGGAACCGAGACTGTCGTTGGTCACCGTACCGGCCCTGGTGATCCAATCGCGGGAAGACCCGGTGGTCAATCCCAAAGGGGCCGAAAAAATATTCAAACTGCTCGGCTCGACGGACAAGCAGATGGTGCTGTTTAACTTTCAGCGCCACGGCATCCTGCTGGGGGATGGTGCAAAGCGGGTGTACCGGGCCATCGGTGATTTTCTGGATCACCTTCGCAAACGGCCATCAACGGCAGCGTTGGCGGTTGGTGAACCATCGACGGAAGCAGCGCCCAAGCGCGGGGCACCCACGGTGGAGGAAAGCAACTGACTGGAAAGTGAGAGACGGTTTGATTGGTTTGATTGGTTTGATTGGTTTGATTGGTTTGATTGGTTTGATTGGTTTGATTGGTTAAAATAGCTGGTAAGCCGATAACTGAAAAGCCGAGAGATTGAGAGGGCGTGAAATGAAAAGAGACAGAGGCTCAGAAGATCAGAGGATAAGAAGGGCTGAACAGTGAATGGCGAGCGGTAAGCAGTGAACAGACCAGCTGATAAGCCGTGAGGGCGAGAGGGCGCAAGCGCGACTAACGACTTTCGGCTGATATTAAAAACGGTTCGATAGAACCCAACCAATCGAACGAACAAAACCAATTAAACCAACCCACCGCGGTAACTTTAGCAATGAACTGGATCGCCTGGACCATTCTTATTTTTCTAGTCGCCGATTTTTTGCTTCACCTGGCGGCCGACCGGCTTAACCTGAATGCGCTCAGCGATGAAATACCTAAACCATTCCAGCATATTTGCAACGCGGAGCGGTACCGACAGGCGCAGCGCTATCTGCGCACCAATACCCGTTTCGGACAAATTGCCGCGGCCGCGGATCTGCTGGTGCTGCTCGGCTTCTGGTTCGGCGGCGGCTTCGCCCTGGTGGACGCCTGGACCCGCTCCTTCGGTTGGGGGTCACTGGCCACGGGGTTGGCGTTCATCGGGGTTCTTGCGGGGTTGAAAGCTCTGGTCGACCAACCGTTCAGCCTCTATGCCACCTTTGTGATCGAAGCGCGCTTCGGATTCAATAAAACCAGCCCGGCCGTCTGGATCAAAGACCGCATAAAGGCCCTGCTCCTGGCCCTGGGTTTTGGCATCCCGCTGCTGGCAGGGGTTCTGGCATTTTTCCAGTATGCCGGATCGAACGCATGGCTCTGGTGCTGGGCGCTGGTCACCCTGTTCATGATCGTGGTTCAGTTTATTGCCCCCACCTGGATCATGCCCCTGTTCAACCGGTTCGAACCGCTGGAAACCGGTGAACTGAAAGATGCCATCATGGCCTATGCCCGCGCCATCGACTTCTCACTGGACAAGATCTATGTCATGGATGGATCCAAACGCTCATCCAAATCAAACGCCTTCTTTACCGGATTCGGCCGCCATCGGCGCATCGTGCTCTTCGACACGCTCATCGGCGGACACACCACTGACGAATTGGTGGCTGTGCTGGCCCATGAAATGGGGCATTACCGGATGCAGCACATCCTGAAGATGATGGTCCTGGGCATCCTGCAGACCGGCATGCTGCTGTTTCTCATGTCGCTGTTCATCGACACACCGGCATTGGCTGAAGCATTTTACGTGGAGCAGCCGTCGGTTCACGCCGGATTGGTGTTCTTTGGCCTGCTCTACGCGCCGGTGGACTTTTTTCTGGGGATGATCGGCCACGGGCTATCCCGCCGGCATGAGTTCGCTGCGGACCGTTTTGCGGTAACGACCACCGGGAAAACCCGACCAATGGTGGAGGCCCTGAAAAAACTCAGCCTCAACAACCTGTCGAATCTGTCCCCTCACCCGCTGTATGTCTTCTTGAACTACTCGCATCCACCGGTGCTCCAGCGGATCGCGGCGATAGAAAGCGGAGGTCGGAGGACTGAGGTCGGAAGTCGGAGGACTGAGGACTGAGGGCAGAGAACGGAGGACTGAGGGCAGAGAACGGAGGACTGAGGGCAGAGAACGGAGGTCAGAGAACGGAGGACTGAGGGCAGAGAACGGAGGTCAGAGAACGGAGGACTGAACGATTGGGGGATGGGTTTGTTTGTTGGTTGGGTTGGTTGAATTAGTTGGTTAATCAAACCAATTCAACCCATTCAACCCATTCAACCCATTCAAC